>DUSQ01000010.1 GCA_012842545.1 Coprothermobacter sp. | reverse complement strand
GAACCTGATGATCCATTGGGATATAGAGAATCTGGTACATTCCTAAAAATGATGGCTGTTGCTTTGCACGCTAAGCGGATGCACTTCGATACCATGTACTTACTACCAGTAAGCATGCATAGCAACAGGTTTAGAAAAGGAACAATTGGGTCTCCGTACGCAGTGAGTGATCCTTTGCGTGTTGCTGATTATTTGTCTGACCCACTACTGGATTTAAACGCTGACGAGCTTTTTGGTGCCTTCGTGGAGTTCTGTCATCGTATTGGCATGAAGGTGATCTTGGACTTTGTTCCCCGGACAGGTGCTCGTGACAGCGAGCTCATATTAGAGCACCCTGAATGGTTCTACTGGATTGATGTTTCCAGTGCAGGGAAATATGCTCCGCCCAGAGCGCCTGAATTGGGTTTTAGGCAGTTGTCCGATGAGGATATGGCCTATTTGTATCAGCGCCAGGATGTAAGAGAGTTTCTTAGCTGTTTCCGCTGGGCTCCATCTTACACGGAGCCAGAAAAATGGGATAACTTTGTGAAAGCAAACAGGGGAAAGGATTTCCTTCCTGAGCTAGCTAAAACCTTCGGCGTAATAACGCCTCCAGGTTTTAGTGACTGGCTAAACGACCCTCAACCAACTTGGGACGATGTAACGTTCTACCGCTTGTTTTTGGATCATCCTGATGTGGCAAAACCATTTGTGGATGATGATCAACCGCCTTATGTGCTTTTTGACGTCATTAAAGCTAGTCGGTTTCCTGGTTCGAAACCGAATTCTCAGCTTTGGGAATACTTAGCAGGTATTATCGCGTACTACATTGAGAAATTCGATATCGACGGTGCACGTATTGACATGGGTCATGCGTTACCAAAGGAGCTAGAGCAGCTAATGATGAAAAATGCCCTTAAATTAAAGCCTGATTTCATGTTTATTGCTGAAGAACTGAATCCTGAGGGTGATATTAGGGCAAAAGAATCAAATTATGGAGCAATTATCGGTAATAGCTGGTGGATGCTGCCACGGCGAGAAAAGGTTTTGGAGCTTTTCAATGACAGTTGCAGACGTGTTTTGCCTCTGTGGGCGGCTGTTGAAACACCTGATACGCCGAGGATTTTTGGACGGTTGCCATATCATGAAGCATTGCAGCGTTTAGTATTATCTGCGTTTCTTCCAAACAGTTATTTCGTGGTAAACGCTGGTTTGGAACTGTTGGAAAAGCAACCCATGAATTTAGGTTTGGATGCCACCTTTGACGACAAGTGGGTGCTTCCAAAAGACGATGAGTTTTACGGGAAGCTTAGTTTCTTTGATCATTACGCTCTGCACTGGGATAGTGAGCAGGACCTTACGTACCTACTTGCAAAACTTAATAGGCTCAGGGTGGCACACTATGACCCCAACGCACGAATTTGTAGTACTGAGCCCCTCATGGTGAAACACAGAGGTGCCATGTTGGTATGGAACAACGGTGAAAAACCCATAAGTTATACGGAGTCGCCTCTACTGTGTGTTGGGACTGCCGTTCTTGACACATTGCAGTCTGATGGAGTTGCACTATTCAAACATGAGTAGAGAACTAAAAGCTCTGGGGATAGGTTATTTGCTTTGGGGCTTCTCAATCGGATTGTACACCACCCAATGGCCAGTTTTCCTGCAGTACAAATTGGGTAGTCCTGGCCGAGTGGGTTTGGCGAACGGCCTTATAAGTGCTACAGCGGTGCTAAGTTACTTTGTAGGAGCCTGGCTGGGCAATCACTTTCCGAAGAAGCCTCTGTTCATGCTTAGCTGGGGAGGCAGTGCTGTGGCTCCGTTGCTATGGGCTTATGGTAACAAGCCCTGGACCATTTACCTTGGTTGTGTGTTATTTGGTTTCATCAGCAGTTACTCGAGTCCCCTCATAAATTCCTACTTTCTTGATGAACTTGGAGACGAGTTCATGAAGGGCAGTATGTACACATCTAGTACTTACAGCATTGGGATGATGTTAGGCCCTTTTGTAGGAGGTGTTCTTAAGGATATCGGGGGATATGAGCTATTGATGCTTATTACAGCGATTTCTTTTGTTCTTTCGTCTGTTCCCATAGCTTTTCTCAAAAAGGATGAGCCAAAGAAGAAGAGCTTGACACCTCCCAAAGACCCTCTCTATTATCAGGCTTTACTTTGGGCAGCTGTGATGAGTTTTGCTATGATGATTACAGTCCCTTATGCTCCCTTGTACGCAAAGGAACGCTTTGGGCTTTCAGGCACCTTGCTTGGGCTTCTGGGGAGCATATCTGCGGTTGGCGCTGTGCTTCTCACTTATTTGGCTGTGAGAGTGTCTCATCGTTCCATAATACTCAGGGTATCCGTTTGGTGTGGTATATTGGGCACAGTGCTTTTGATAAGTAATAAATGGCTTCTATGGGTGGCGTTTTTCTTTAGAGGTGCTTTCATGAATACCTATTCGTTAATAACTAGTGGTGTATCACATCGTGTCCCAGTGGACTACTCATACATCGGTTTTGCCCTTCTTACGGCTACCATCGCGGCTTCTAACAGTTTATCTTCGGCCGTTGGGGGGTACATATATTCTAAAGGACCGGTTACATTATTCTTGATTTCATCAGTACTGATGTGGTTGGGTTTGCATTTGTATAAATTATGGGCTGAATCACGTCACTGATTTCGACAGTTTAACTTTAAGTAAAGGAGTGATGTTTGTGAAAGTGAAAAGGTATGTGGTGGAAGGCATTTTTAGACCCACAGGTCCGTATGTTCATGCTGTAGAGAGTAGGGATTTTGTTTTTGTTAGTGGATTGCTGGGAGCTATGCCTGATGGTAGCTTGCCAGAGGACCCAGATACACAGCTTTCACAGATGTTCGACAATGTATCTAAAGTGCTGAGCTCGCTCGGTATTAACAAGGAGGCTGTTCTTAAAACCACGGTTTTCATGAAAGACATGTCTTACGCTACTAAACTTAATGAGCAATATGCGCACTTTTTTGGTAGCGACTTTCCTGCAAGAAGCATGATACAGGTGGCGGGACTGCCCATGAATGCCTTCTTCGAGATGGAGCTAATAGCACTAAGAAGTGAATAATTCTCGCTCATAAAGAAAGGAGGTACGAGGTAATTATGGCAGGGAGAATAGCCATATTGCTGGATGATGGTTTTGAGGATCTTGAATTCTTTTACCCCTATTTGCGGGTCCAAGAGGATAACTTTGAACCGGTGGTGTTGGGTATCGAGCCTAAGCTGGCGAAAGGCAAGAACGGTCTTTATTTTCAAATAGAGGAAAGATTGTCAAGTCACAGCCCAGATGAGTTTGTTGGTTTGTACATTCCAGGCGGGCATGCTCCTGATCGGCTTCGTCGCTTCGATGAAGTTAAAGAATTTGTTTCAGCTTTTTACAAGTTGGGTAGGCCTATTGGAACTATTTGCCACGGTCCGCAAGTGCTCATATCAGCTAAAGTTGTTCAGGGAGTTACCATGACATCTGTATCAGCCATAAAAGATGACTTGGAAAATGCAGGAGCTATTTGGGTCAACCAACCAGTGGTAGTAGATAAAAACATTGTTAGCAGCCGAGTTCCTGATGATTTGCCTTTCAATGTTCCAGCTTTTCTAGCTCTTCTTCCCAAATAGTTTGCGGATAAACGCGAAAATATCGTCCTGCAACAATACAAAAAGTATTACAAAAAGTATCAAGCTTACGAAAGCGTTTGCGTATTTTCCTTCATTCGTTGGAGGTACAAATATGGCCAAGGCAGCTGTTATTAAAAAACCTGGGAATACGATCATGACTGCAAGTACTTTTAGCAGAAGGGCAGCTTGCTTACGGAGTTCCTTATTGACGTCGTTCATCGCTCACCTTCTCTCTTTGCAAACGTGAAAAATTCTGTACCACGTTAAGGCAGTGGTCAGCCACACGTTCCAAGTTTGTCAGAATGTCCACGTAAATCACCGCGGAACTTACCGATACCTCGCCTTGGATCAACCGTTCGGTTCGCTCATTTCTGAGTTCTTTGACCAAGGCGTCGATTTGCTCTTCTGTGAGAACTGTAAGCTCCAAAATGTTTTCTGAGAAACCGTTATCTATGACCTGTTGTGCCCTATCCAAATTGGCTTTGACCAATCCGAATAGCTGTTTTAAAGATTCCTGCCCTTTAGGACTAAAGTGCACATCATTCTCATACACGAACTCGGCGAATTCCATTAGGTTAGTTGCATGGTCGCCCCATCTTTCTACGTCATCCATGCTGTGAACAATGGCAGCCAGGTGTGCCACGTCCTCTTCTGACAGGGGAGCTTGTGCAAGTTT
>DUSQ01000060.1 GCA_012842545.1 Coprothermobacter sp. | reverse complement strand
CCTTGGCCACCAGCTCCCCCTGGGAGGACGGTCCAGCTGAAACTTAACGATCGAATCTAATGACTGTTGCACCATCTACATTACCCTTTAAAATGTCTACAATAATTTTCTCATTATAGTATTCGCTATCCACGAAGAGAACTTCGTTTTTTAGCACCTTCTTTTGGTCCTCTAATGCATTTAGGGTTCCCTCAAGCTGTCTCAGCTGGTTCTGTACTGACATATCCACGAATACAAGCAGCACTATAAGCACACAGAGTGTGACTGCGGTCACACTAAGCACTTTTATGCTTTGCCTTATCTTCTTGTCTTTTTCACAGAACGTAGTGTCCATTGTAGATCTTTCCTGTTTCTAAATCCACAGTAATAACCGCTCCATCACTGGGTTCCTGTATCCAAACAACCTTGCCAAAAAGATGGCCTTCAGACGCATCTGCACCAAATATATGAGTTTCGGTCTTCCCCGCCTCAAAAAATGCAATACCGTTGAGTCTCTTGACGTAATGTCCCACCATGTAACCTTTATGTGGCTTAAGGACCTCTACATTTCCGATAACGGTTGGTATCCTGTATATTTTAACAGAGTTTGTACTCCCTGCCACACCGGTTAAATCACCAAAGATGTAGAGCAGAAGATCTCCTTTGCTTGCAATTTGATGCTCCAATGACCATTTGACACTTGTTTTTAGGACTTCCTCGGCAGATGCTGAAGCTTCGGTTCTTATAGGAATCACTGCCCGGCTGAGGCACAATTGGCGTTGCAACCTAAGATTGTGCGTAACAGCAAGTATGGGAACAACAGAACGAAAAGCCGAAGTAATTCGTGCAGAGGCCCCGGTCTCAGTGGCAACGACCAATAGTTCTGCACCGCTACGCTCAGCGATACGAACCGCACTTTCTACGAGTGCTTCGCGTACGGATTTCGGTGTTAACGAATTCGGTGTCTTAAACGGGTATGTCTCCGCAGCTTCAATTATGCGTTTCATGGTTTCAATGGCAAGAATTGGATACTTCCCGAAAGCTGTTTCGCCAGACAGCATCACTGCATCGCTTCCATCCATGACAGCGTTAGCAACGTCTGTAATCTCGGCTCTGCCCGGGAACGGTCTTTCTATCATGGAGTCAAGCATTTGCGTTGCCACGATAACAGGTTTACATTTTTCCACGCATATCCTGATAATTTCCTTTTGCACCAGGGCTAAGTCTTCCAAAGGTATGTCAAGAGCCAAATCACCCCTAGCTACCATGATCGCGTCCGAGGCGTCCACAATGCTATTCAAGTCTTCCAGAGCTTCATGCCTTTCAATCTTTGCAACAATTCCAACATCGCTGCGCCCAGCCTTGTCAAGTCTTCTGCGAAGGTCCATTATATCTTCAGATTCTCTAACAAAACTCAGTCCTATGAAATCAATATCCTGCGTACATATAAAATCAAGATCTTTCAAATCTTTTTCCGTTAATGCTGGAAGACGCAGGCGAGCACCTGCAAAACTAATTCCTTTATGCGATGTTATTATGCCTCCTGCAACCACTTGGGCTGTTAGTTCGCGATCATCTTTTGAAGTTACTCGAAGCTGGATCTTTCCATCGTCCAGATAAACCAAAGAACCAACTTCCACATCTCCTACTAAATAAGGGTAATCAACGTACAGCACTTCTTGAGTACATGGGTCTGAACCATAGCAGAGTTTGATCTCCGCACCTTCTTGTAACGAAACGCCTTCTTCTGTTACCGTACTAGTTATCCTAATCTTTGGTCCCTGTAGATCAGCTAATATGGCTAAGGGTCTATCCAGCTCCTTCTCCACAATTCTTATGTTTTCAATCCTTTTAACATGCTCGTCGTAGGAGCCATGTGACAAGTTAAGCCTGAATACATCCGCTCCGACCTTAGCTGCTT
>DUSQ01000059.1 GCA_012842545.1 Coprothermobacter sp. | reverse complement strand
TTCTTCCCTGACTTCACTTAATAAGGCTATTTGTGATGCTCTGTTACCTGTCTCTTCCCGCTGAAGCTCTTCTGTTATGTCCTTACCTTCCCACTCTATGTTCCACTCAATCTTTAACTTGTGTCCCTTTATGGCTTCCAAAAGATCTACATCAGGCTTCAATGCCTTGAACCTGTATAACTGCCCAGAACTGATAAACCTGAATCCTATGGCTTCGGCTAATCCCTTGCCTGCCGTTGTCTTTCCACTACCCGCTAACCCGTCTATGGCTATGATCATAAGCCTATGATGTCCAGCACCTCTCTCATGGTCTCTTCGGCAACTTTTTTAGCTTTTTCGTTGCCGTAGGCAGCTATTTTCCAAAGTTCTTCTTCATGGTCTAAGTAGTAAAAATACTTCTCGCGTATGGGCTGAAGATATTGCCAAATAATGTCCGCTAACATGTTCTTATGTTCAACACATCCCAGAAGCCCCTGAACACACCGATCGTAAATGTCTTTGGAGTAGGTAGCATCCACAAAACCTTTCTCTAGCTGAAACACTGAACAAATGTCAGGATGACCCGGGTCAGACTTTCTTATCTTCTCAGGATCAGTTATCATTTGCCTTACCTTTAGTCTTATGGTTTCACGGTCGTCTTCGATGCTGATCACGTTTGAATATGATTTGCTCATTTTTCTTCCATCCGTACCGGGTAGTACAGGATATTCATTTAGAACGGCTTGCGGTTCTGGAAAGAACTCCACACCGAACAAGCTATTGAAACGCCTTGCAATCTCGCGCGAAATCTCCAAGTGGGGCTGTTGATCTTTTCCCACTGGAACCAAGGTGCCCTTGTAAAGCAATATGTCAGCTGCCTGCAACACTGGATAACCTAGAAGCCCATAAGGCAATGGCTCCTCCGCTCTGACCATGTCCTTTAAAGTGGGATTACGTTCTAACCATCCCACAGGCGTTATGGCAGAAAAAATCGTGAAAAGCGTTAGGTGTTCAGGCACCTGAGATTGAATAAAGATGGTACTTTTTTCCGGATCGAGTCCCACTGCAAGCAGAGTGGCCAATACTTTTTTTGTATTCTCCTTTATTTCTCTGCTACGCTCCTCAAGACCAAATAGGGCATGCCAATCAGCAATAAAGTAAAAACATGGATATTCTTCCTGCAGATCAACCCACTGCTGCAGTGCGCCACGTAGATTCCCAAGGTGTGGTACACCAGTTGGTCTTATACCGCTCACAACTACATCGTTATTTGCCACATTCTCACCTCCAGCAAAGCTTTTTCACAGTTTACATTCATTGTCACCATTACTGATCTGTGTAAGCAGACCACTACTTATAGCCCCATCCTCCTGAAGTTTTTCAGACAACAACTTTAACCTACTAGCACCGCCTAGTAGTTTGTAAAACCGTTCTCTCTCTGAAAGATCTTGAAAACCCAAGCCCAGGATCGCTGTAACGAGTTCGTAGACCGTCTTAACCTCCATGGTTCGCACTTGATGCTCCTCCTGAAGTTCCTCAAGCATGCCCATCAACCTTTCGTCAAAAACAAAGGACTTACCGAAGAACCGCATAAGATCAAAGCTAATGATATCTTTTACGTTTTCAAACACTTGAGAGGATCGCAGCAAACTTCGAAGTTCCATGAGCACTCGCGGTGCTGGTTTACCTTGCACCTGAACAGTTGCCAGTTCTTGTCTGAGCTGAGGATCCAAAGAAAAGTTCAGCCTGTTCTTGTAATTTATAGCCCTAAAAGCCCTGGAAGGGTCCTCCCTAAGCGACCATGGCTTTATGAGTCTGATGACTCTGTCCTTAAGATCTTCCAGACCTTGAAACGGGTCCAATATGCTTACCCCAGGTGTGAGCTGCAAAGCTATGGCATTAATGGTAAAATCTCTCCGCTCCAAATCCTCCAATATGGAAGCAGGCTCCACTTCCGCTAACACGCCAGGACTCTTGTATAAGTCCTTACGGGCTCTCGTGAATTCAAGCTTCGTCCCGTTCCATTCGCACTTCACTGACAGCGTTTTGTCCAATATGTCATAGCCCACATCTAGCTCCTCTAAGGCTGAGCAGACCTTTTCAATATCACCTTCAAAGCAGAGGTCAATATCATCGGGTGCCTTGCCCAGAAGGTAATCCCTGATGGCTCCGCCTACCAAATACACATTTAGCCCTTTCTTAGAAAGATGCTCAAGCAATGGCCCAATTTGGTCATAAATTGTTTCACCCACCCTGATGACCTCACTGCGGTTCTCATAAAACTGAACCACGCCTTGTCTCAACAAGTCGTCAGTGGTAGCAATATAGAATTCATTATCTTTTTTAACAGCCAGTGGAATGCGTTGTCTGAGAATGGGATAAGCTTTTGCCAAATCGTCTTGCTCTCCAAAACAGGGCAACACTCTTGAAAAAGCCAGAACATCACTCTCTCCAAGACCCAGTCTTTCTAATCTCTCTAAGTCGTGCCTGGTTATGAAATACAGTCCCCGCTCGTCTTCTAAACACACCACTGCCAAACCGTACTCACGGGAATAACGCAGCGCCTCTTTGACATTGCATGGTTTTACTAAAACCATCTTTGACAAGCTAACTTCTGTCACCAAAGTTCGCTTCAATATCTCAGATCTGAGCAGATCGGGCAAACTCTCGTAAAAGCTGATCAAATTGCCTCTTTTTCTGAACACAAAAGCATATTTGTGGCCACTGGGATTAAAGTCTTCCAGAAGGTCCCACAGTGGCACGCTCTCATCACTCCGGCATATGCCCAGTATCCTGTTCTTACTCCCCACAAGAAGTACATAGGCATTAATGTCCTGCATGGACTGCAAAAGCTGTACAACAGAAGAGATTTCCCCTTCGCTTTCTTTTTCATAAATGTAGGAGACATTTATGACCTTACCGAGCAACCTAACCTCTCGCTGTCTTTCAAGTATCTTGAACAAGGCTTTAAAATGTGATTCGGTAATAGGTGGACTTACATGAATGTCCAGCTCGAAAGGTCTCTTCATTAAGCGCTTAATTGAACTCACAGCAACGAAATCTAGAGGCTTAGCAGAATGATACCGCAGAAAACCCGTATCTTCGTAAATGCCTGACATGAGTAGTTCTAAAACGTTTTCGGGCATTTGCTGCAAGTACCCGCAATCGTCGAGCCATATGGCAACTGCGCTGCTGTTTGCACCGTAAACTGTTCCATGGTGATCAAAAATGAACTCTGCTTTCCAGTTTCCCAAGCTGTCAGTGTCACAGAATATAACTTTACCATCCACGCTTTCGGCGATCCATTCCTGCACTGCACGTGAAAGATGAGCTACGTTTCTGTTCTTAGGCTCGGGCAAGAACATCTTTCCACCAAACACGTGAGCAAGCGCCAGAGCAGAACCAAAAGCGTCAAGATCTACTCCCTTGTGAACCACGATGGTCATGATTCTGTCACTAGTGGCTACTCCACCAAATTAGCGGACGCTTTTGGGGTGCGGTATCAGTTATGATAAAAGAATGCTCGAGTCTATTTAGAGCACTATTCATACTACTGTCATCGTTGAAGTAGACAAGTGCCAAAACGTCTCCAGCATCAACTTTGTTACCACCTTCAACCAGAAACTTTATGCCAACACCGTAGTCGATTTTGTCTTCTTTTTTCTTACGTCCACCACCCAGTTCAACCACTGCCATGCCCACTTCTTTTGTATCCACGAAATCCACATAACCTGACTTATGCGCTTTAAGCTCATAAACATTCTTAGCCAAAGGCAGCATGGAGTAATTCTCTACTACTTCTGGATTTCCTCCCTGAGCCTCGATCATTTGTGCAAGTTTCTCCAGGGGCTTACCCGAAGCAATCAAGTCATTCACATCGGGAGCTTCCACACCCGTACTCGTAACAGTGTCCTTATACAGCTCTTTCACCAATGTGGCGAATCTGTTCTCCACCTTCCCTTTGAGGAAATCGAAAGCCTCAATAACTTCCAAAGAATTCCCTACACAACTTCCCAATGGTTCGTTCATGTCAGTAACGTGAATCTCCACCCTTCTACCGAACTGTTCAGCAAGGCTCATCATAATACGACATAGTTCTTTGGCATCGTCCAAATTAGTTATGAATGCCCCGTTTCCTAATTTCACGTCCAGGCTTACAAGATCACTGCCCACTGCTATTTTCTTTGACATGATGCTGGACGCAATTAGAGGCAGAGATTCTACAGTTGCAGTCACATCCCTTAGGCCGTAAAGCTTCTTGTCCAAAGGTGCTAAACT
>DUSQ01000058.1 GCA_012842545.1 Coprothermobacter sp. | reverse complement strand
CCCTTACGCCCAGCATCATCATCACGGAAAGTGGGTAGTAGATCATGGGTTTATCGTAGATGGGAATAAGATGCTTGTTAATCACCCTTGTGGTTGGATAAAGACGTGTCCCGCTCCCTCCTGCTAATATGACTCCCTTCATGAAAACACCTCCGTCATTCGCATGATGGTTTCCCCACAACCTGGCAGTTCAAACAAACTTGCCCCTTCAGTACGTCATTTATGAAAACACCATGGCAAGCATTCAATGGGAATGTAGAACTGTCACTGCGGCTATCACGCGCCCATGCACCGAACACCCATAATATGAGCTCACTTTTCGGCAACAACCTTGCCAAAAGCCAAACTGGCAGATTCTTTAATTCAACAATGTTTCTCCAAATCCATATCAGCGTTTTAACCATGACTAAAAGGTTTGGGAAGGAGCTTCCTACCTCCAACCCTGCAACACATCGTTACAAACAATTATGAGTTCCGTTGTCCTGCTACTACTATTGAACCATGGTAACTGCTAAGCCATGAGTACATGAACGTACTTTGCTATGATCTACATTCTAACATGATTGTGGAAAAGATGCGGACTTACCAAGCCTCGTAAAATGAGTGCATGAAACAAGAAAGCCGGCCCTTAAGGTTCAGGGGCCGGCTTTCTCTCTGCTTGTTTTAGGCGTGTGTCCTGGATTACTCCAGTTTAATTCTTACTCCTTTGGATTCAGTAGCTTTCTTGGGGAGCGTGAGTTCCACTACGCCATCGTGGTACTCGGCTTTGGCTTCCTCAGCCTTTACCTCGGTGGGAAGCGCAATGGCCCTTTCGAAAGTACCATAACGCATCTCGCTGTAGTAGACACCCTCTTTTTCTTCCTTCTTTTGCTCCTGCATTTCGCCCTTGAGGTAAACTCTATCTTCCTCAACAGTTATTTCCAACTTATCTTTGGGAACGCCAGGGACCGCTGCACGGACGTAAACGTTGTTTTCATCTTCGGTAACCTCCACTGGTGGTACAAACCTCCTACTTAACCCTCTACGAGACGGCCTGGTAGGCTCAATGCCAGTGTTCCAGAATTCTTCCATCATCCTATCCATTTCATCAATGATGGACCTCATTTCTTCGAATGGGTCAATCCACCTTCTGCTCAGCATGGCCCATCACCTCCTTCTAACAGGTTTTGTTTTCTCATCTTCTCCTGTTTCCAGATGTTTATATACCCACCACGGGTATGGGTTATGCAAAGTGGTTACGCATGAGCAACGTGATCACTTTCCACGGCTTGGAATGCTTCCCAATCCATCCACGTGTTTACATTTAGTAAGGCACTGAGGTCCTTTCTGAAGGGCAAAAGGACATGAGGAACACGTGAAAACACCTCTGTGAGCTTGTAAAACCCGTTGTTGTAGCACTCCAGAATTTTGCCCACAGCGTCAGCTCGCAAGACCGAAGGAAAAGGCTGCAAGAAGCCATTCACGCTGTAGAAAGCCGAGCATTCTTCTCTTGAGGCACATTCCAGTAGGGGCATGACCATTTCACCATTAACAAGAGGCATGTCCACCGCTGAAAAAACATAGTTGGAGTAAGGCAAACTGCACAAAGCCGTGAGCACCCCGGCCAGAGGTGTGTCTTCACTGAAAGTGTCCAGAACAAGTGGCACATCGTGCGTCTCAAGGGCAAGCTTGGACACAAGGTAAACAGGCAAACCCAAGGAAGAAAGATTCTCAGCAACCAAGTTGAACAACGGTTTACCCTGAACCTGTAAAAGTGCCTTTGAAACACCCAAACGTCGGCTTACACCTCCGCAAAGTATGACCACGGCACTGCTGCTAGCCACGTCACTCACCCTGCTGTGGCGGGTAGACCACCACCACGAATTCGCCCTTGTAAGAATCTTTTATGAGCTCATGGGGATAGCCCACCACGACTTCTTCGTGCAGTTTTGTTAGCTCCCGAAGCAAGGCAACCTTGCGTTCAGGGCACAGCTCATTAAGCAACGAGAGAAGTTTACCCACGCGATGAGGGCCTTCATAGATGACAAGCCCAATGTTTAAAGGCAAGAACTTCTCCAGCTCCCTACGGCGTTTACCCTCTTTGAGCGGTAAGAAACCCAAGAAAACCCAAGGCTCGTCCAAACCACTAATGGTGACAGCCATGCACAGAGCAGAAGGCCCTGGTACCACAGTGAAGGGAATACCAGCAGCATTGAGCTGCCGTACCAAGTAGGCACCTGGGTCAGAGATACCAGGCATGCCAGCATCGGTAGTGACAACCACAATTTTACCCTGCTGGTGAAGTTCAATGATACGGTTCACGTCGGAAGTGCGCGATGACTCACGTAGGTAAATGAGAGGCTTCTTGACCTGCAAATGACTTAGCAGTTTTAGCGCTTTTTCCTTGCTCTCGCACGCTATGACATCAGCTTCCTGAAGGACCCGAATCGCTCTAAGAGTGATGTCCTCTAAATTCCCCAGGGGAGTGCCAACCAAGTAAATCATTTGTCCTGCTCCACAAAATCCAAAGCACTGCGTCCTTTCCATTCGAGGCTACCACGCTGAGCGAGGTAGGAACCATATACCAAGAAGAAACCGCTGGTTATGTATACCAGCGGACTTAAAAAAGCCACGACCCAGGGTGCGTCAAAAGCACCCACAACACCGATCCAAACGAGGAGATTGGCGCTAATCACCCTTATGCTCCACGTGGTATGAGTGGGAAAAAGAAAAACGGGCATTAAAGCAAAACAGGTTAACCAAATACACGCAAGTAAAGTCAGAGACCACCGATAACCAAACACGGCGCCATAAGACCGACTGAAACCCTTAGCCGCATCGCTAATGCCTTTGTACATGCGGCAGTGCAGTAAATCGCCAAAGCGGAAGAGGAAAAACTTTTCCCCACTTCGGCGCGCTAACGAAGCCAGTGCCACATCCTCAGTAATTGCAGACTTAACTGCAGCATGGCCGCCCAAGCTGTGGTAAAAGTTCTTCTCGAAAATCATGAACTGACCAATGGCCAAACTGAACCCTCCCAGCAGCTTTATGCGGTTGGATAAGAAATAAGGGAAAATGGCTAGAAACCCCCAATAAATGAAGGGCACGCTGATGAGCTCCCCAAACGACTTCATGTCTTCAGTGGGTATGCCGCTCCCTGCTTTTATGTTGTGTTCCAGTACAAAAGACATGATACTGGGGAGCATGGAAGGCTTCGCCACGGTATCTGCATCAACAAAGATGAAGTAATCGCCTTTGGCATGCTTTGCAAGGTTGTGACAGGCCCAGTTCTTCCCCATCCAGCCGTGGGGAACATCTGTACCTTTCAGCACTTTGAGCCTTGGGTCTTGTATGCTTAACAACTTATCCCAGGTGCCATCGGTGGAATTGTCGTCGTAAACAATGACCTCAAAGTTGTCATAATCCTGGTTTAGCAGACTCTGAACGCAGGGTAATATGTTTTCCACTTCGTTTCTTGCAGGAACCAGCAGTGAAACCATGGGAGCAGTGGCGAGTGAATGCCGTGCTTCTGTTTCCTTAATCCTCTTCATGGCTCTAATGTTGGCAAAAAGCAAAACAAGATTGTAAATGCACATGAAAGAAATGGTGAGCATTAAAATGGACTTGATTCTCACGTTTCAATCAGCTGCCGCTTTCCCAGAAGCTCTTTTCTGTGGCTGTAGGCGAGAATAAAAAAATTCATGAGTCCGGCAAGGAAAAGCTGTGTCCACTGAAGGTAAAGATAAATAATAAAACCGAAGAAACCTCCCACCACGGCATAGGCGTCATCTAACATGTGACTGCTCAGAGCAAAATAAAGGAACTTCAGCAGTTCTCCGAAGCAGAAAAACAAGCCCAATATTAAGCCGAAATGCATGAAACCCAAAGCGAACCAGACACCAACAGTGGCTGCTACGCCCTTACCGCCCTTCCCCTTGAAAAACGGTGAAAAAATGTGTCCCAATATGGGTGCCACCACAACACAGCCCATTTCCAGCGGTGACAGAAGACCAGCTGGAGCATCGTAAACAAAGTAGTGCACCGGGATGTAGGCTTTAAGTACATCCAACAGTCCACCTGAAGCGCCAAGCCCAAAGCCCTTCGCTCTGAAGGCATTCATGGCTCCAGGATTTCTATCTGAACCGTAATCACGTATGTCCACATCATAAAAAAGTTGTCCGAGCAAGTAGGACCAAAGAATGGAGCCGGAAAGGAAACCCACAATGCAGGCGAAAATGATGTGCATAAATAAATTTTACCAAACAGCAGCTGCTTCAAGGACAATCCCAGTACATTTGCTCGGTTTCCTCCGAGGGAACCACCAGTGCCTTTCTTAGCGGAGTTACTTTCTCATAAGTCCACTGCTTCACAATGCGTGTGCTGCGTTTGTACCAAACTTGAACCTCTTTTCTGAGGTTCATACGCGAACCCAAGAACTGAGAAAAGACCGAATCCAATTGGGGTGGGCAGATGTAAGCCACCTCTTTGTAGCGGTTCTTTTCCAGAAATGTCATGAAAGGCTGCCACCGCTCACCTTTGCCCACTTTACCTCTGCCATATGGCGGATTAAAGTAAACCAAATCAGCACTAACGCGCAAGCTCCCCACATCAGCTTGATACAACATGAACAAGCCTTCCAATGCATTGATGGCTGTGGTTAGTCTTAGAGCCTCGAACAGCAGTGGGTCAGATTCCGCTAAGTGAAACACCGTGGCCTTACGGTGAGCAAAGAGTTGAAGTGCCATGATACCACAGCCCGTACCCAACTCCACCGCAGTTACAAAGCGCCCTTCAATGAGATGAGGTAACAGAACTGAATCCATGCTGAAACGGTAACCACGAACAGGTTGAGCTACCAAAAACCCCTTATGGAAGGTAGGTTCAACTGTGAAAGCATCCATATGAGGTAATTATACGTGCCCACACAAGCAAAAAGCCATTTCACTGTGCTACAATGTTCACCAGAAAGAAAGCGGTGGCCCTTCGAGGACCGGTGAAATTCCGGTACCGGCGGTAAAAGTCCGCAACCCTTGGCCCGCAACCAGGGTGGAGCTGGTGGAATTCCAGCACCGACGGTT
>DUSQ01000057.1 GCA_012842545.1 Coprothermobacter sp. | reverse complement strand
GCCATGGCGGGCTTAGTAGTTGCTGATGCGATAAAGGAGAGATGCATGTGAGTGCGGATTTAGTTTGTGGGCTTCAATGGGGAGATGAAGGGAAAGGGAAAGCTGTGGACTACATCTCTGAGAATTACGATGTGGTAGCACGATTCAATGGAGGGGACAATGCTGGTCATACTGTTGTGCACCAAGGCAATACTTACAAATTTCATGTAATACCCAGTGGAGTACTTCGAGGATGTTTGGGAGTCATAGGAAGTGGAGTAGTACTCAATCCGGATTCTTTGGAAGAGGAGTTGCACCAGTTAGATGGTAGCGAAAGGATTGTTATCTCGAAAAGGGCGCATCTCATTCTTCCCTCATATAAGCTGCTGGATCAGAAGTTAGAAGGTCTCAAAGGCAGCAAGGTGGGAACGACTGGTCGGGGCATTGGTCCCGCATACGCTTTTAAAGCTTTCAGGTTTGGTGTGCGAGTTGGGGATCTCTTTCAAACAGGACTTGAAGAAAAACTAAGCGAAGCTCGAAGGCTCGTAGAAAGCTTGAATGTGGAATGGATTGAACCTGACGTGAAGCATTGGAAAGAAATTCTCGCACCATACGTGGGCGATGATTACAAGGTGCTCCATGAAGCGTACCTAGACGGACAACGAATACTGTTTGAAGCCGCTCAGGGTTTTTTGCTGGATTTGGACTTTGGAACCTATCCTTTTGTTACATCCAGCTACACCTTTACCAATGGCGTTCACGCTGGTTCAGGTTTTAATGCAAAAAAGCTTGGCGACATCATAGGCGTGAGCAAGGCTTACACAACGCGTGTGGGTAACGGTGCCTTCCCCTCGGAGCTTTCTGGCGACACGGCAGATCACATCAGAGAACAAGGGGCGGAGTTCGGAACGACTACGGGCAGGCCACGCAGAGTGGGTTGGCTGGATTTAGTTGCACTGCGGTACGCAGTCCGTGTCTCCGGATGTAACAAGATTTTCTTGACCAAGGTTGACGTTTTGTCAGGCTTAGACCAGGTTGGCTTGGTCACAGCATATGAAGTGGATGGAGAAAGCGTAAGCGACTGGTTTGATTTTAGCCAGGGGGCTCTGGAACGAGTTAAACCAGTTGTGAAATGGTGTGATGGATGGGAAAATGCTTTGGTTGAGGGGAAATTGCATAAAAACTTGTTAACCTTCATGGAGACTGTTGAAGGTACTGTGGGTGCGAAAATTCAGTGGGTGTCTTATGGTCCTAGTGACCATGAGACGTTGTGCATGCTATAATTGGTCAGGATGTTGCGGCGGGGCGTAGCGCAGCTTGGTAGCGCACCTGGTTCGGGACCAGGGAGTCGGCGGTTCGAATCCGCCCGCCCCGACCATTAGAGGGAGGAAATTCACAGGAGATGAATGATCAGTACAGAACTCCTTATTACAGTGGTTTGCTGGCCTACATTGCGAAACATCGTGCCAGTTTTCACATGCCAGGACACAAACGAGGCAGGGGCGTTCACCCAGACTTCAAAGCCTTCCTAGGCGAGAACGTGTTTCTACTGGACCTCACTGAGGTGCAGGGGGTCGATTATCTGCATAAACCCATGGGTATCCTGAGGGAAGCCATGGACTTGCTGGCAGATGCTTACGGTGCAAAAGAATCTTTCTTTTTGGTAAATGGTAGCACTGTGGGCAATCAGGCTGCTCTCATGGCTGTTGGTGGTCCAGGGAAGAAAATCCTTATCGCACGTAATAGTCACAGGTCAGTGGTTGGCGGCCTCATATTGAACGGTTCCATACCAGTCTACCTTCCTGTAAACGTGGACCCAGAACTGGGCATAACAACCAGCGTTTCACCTGAAACGCTAAGAGAGTACTTGGAAAAGAATGATGTGGATGCAGTCTTTCTAACTAATCCGAACTACTACGGAGTATCGGGTAACATAAGAGAACTGGTGGATATTGTTCACGAACACGGTTTGCCCATAGTAGTTGACGAAGCTCACGGTGCTCACTTCCATTTCCACCAAGCGCTACCACTTTCAGCTGTGGATGCGGGTGCTGATTTGGTAGTGCAGTCCACTCACAAAACCTTGTCGTCCATGACTCAAAGCTCTTGGATGCACATGAACGGGGATTTGGTGGATGTGGAGCTCTTAAAGGCAGCCTTGAGAACCCTTCAAAGCAGTTCACCAAACTACGTTCTCATGGCAAGCTTAGATGTGGCAAGAATGCAGATGGCAACAGAAGGGACGGAGCTTTTAAGCTCTGCGCTCAATGTGGCTCAGTACTTGCGCACGGCCATAAATGAAATTCCTGGATTACAGTGCTTTGGCAGAGAAAGAGTTGGGAAATACGGTATTTTTGACGTTGACTTGACTAAGATAACCATAACGGTACTTGGTTTGGGCCTTACTGGTTATAAGGTGGAACAACTACTGAACGACGAGCTTGGCGTTGAGGTTGAGCTATCAGACCCGAACAACATACTTGCTTTTGTCACCATTGGTGACGATTACGATAACGCGGACAAGCTGATAAAAGCCATGTCCAACTTGTCGGAACGGTACTTCGGAAAGCTTCCGCCTTTGGAAACTGCAGCAGTCCACACGTTTCCTGAGTTACCTGAAGTAGTACTTACACCGCGGGAGGCATTTTTCGCTGAAAAGAAGGTTGTTCCATTTAAGGAAGCCGTGGGTGCTATTAGTGCCGAGTCGGTGGTGCTTTATCCACCTGGCATTCCCATTATTGCCCCGGGCGAGAGAATTACAGAGGAAAGTTTCG
>DUSQ01000009.1 GCA_012842545.1 Coprothermobacter sp. | reverse complement strand
GTTTCCAGCACCTTTTTTGGAAGTTCCAGAAACTTTTCTTCAAAATGCCCCACAAAACCGGTGGGGTATTCATTGATGTAGGTAAGTTCTTCAACTAATTCCTCAGGCAAGTGCGGCTTAGCATCTAGCTCTGAAGCTAATTTCTCTGCCTGATTTCTGATCAGTTCTCTTCTTTTGTTTTCGTCCGCGATGACCATGCCTTTTTGCTCTTCAAGCTGCTCATAATTACTAGGAATATCAATGTCCACGTCACTACCGAAGACTCTTAATCCACGTGATATGCGGCCCGACTTAACACCGAACAGTTCAATATCAAGTACTTGATCATCCACTAATGCCACAATCCAGCGCACTGGTCTGCCAAAAACGTAACCTTGGCCCCAACGCATGCTCTTCGGGAACCACAGATCACTGAAAAGTTCTTCGATTACCGCTGGAAGAACTTCTCGGGTATCTTTCCCGCCTTCGGTCTTGAAAGCATAAACATAACTTTTCCCGTTCTCTTCAATGATCCTTATATTATCAGAGCTAACACCGTTGGCTTCCATGAACTTTTCCAAAGCCGGCTTAATACTGCCATCAGGCATGTAGCAGGCGCTCTTAGGCGGTCCTTTTATCATTTTTTCCACCACGGCTTGTTTCTCTGGTAGGCCGCCCAATAATAAAGTAAAACGTCTTGGAGTAAGAAAGGTCTTAACACTCTCATATGAAAGTCCATAATCTTTGAAAGTCGGCTCCAACCGTTCCAGAACCTGTGCCTTCAAGGCTTTCAGATGAGAAGGTGGCATTTCCTCAAAACCCAGTTCCAAAAGCAGTTCCATTAGTTCCACCTCCCCATGAGCGGAAACTCTTTTTCCTCTCGTTCTTTGAGCCATTGTTTAGCAATCTTGCTACTCAACTTTCTTATTCTGAGTACATAAGTACTACGTTCTGCGGCTGAAAACCCCCCGCGAGCATCTAACAAGTTAAATGTGTGAGAACACTTCAGGACATAATCGTAAGCAGGTAGCGTGAGGCCTTTGTCAATGAGACGCATGGCTTCATCCTCATAGCTATTGAACCACGATCTGAGCTTATTCACGTCAGATTCCTCAAAAGTGTAAACACAATGCTGGTACTCTTCTTGCTTCCGCATCTCACCATAGGTAATCTCTTCAGACCATTTCAGATCAAATACATTCTCCACACGTTGCAAGTACATGGCAATGCGCTCCAATCCGTAAGTGAGTTCAGCTGGTACCACACTTAAATCGTATCCTCCTGCCTGTTGGAAGTAGGTAAACTGAGTGATCTCCATGCCATCAAGCCAAACTTCCCATCCAATCCCCCATGCACCCAGTGTGGGCGATTCCCAGTTGTCTTCCACAAAGCGTACATCGTGCTCCCTGAGTGAAATCCCGATGGCTTCCAAGGACTGCAAATACAAATCTTGCACATTGGAAGGCGCTGGTTTCAGAATAACTTGCATTTGGTGGTGCATGTACAATCTGTTTGGGTTCTCTCCGTAACGACCATCTGCGGGCCGTCTTGATGGTTCAACGTAGACCACCCTCCACGGCTCTGGCCCAAGTACCCTGAAGAAAGTGTTTGGGTTCATGGTCCCAGCACCCACTTCAACGTCGTAAGGCTGCGCCAGAATACAACCCTGCTCTATCCAAAAACCAGTTAACTTCGTGATAAGTTCTTGAAAGGTCACTTTAACCCCTCCCTGGAAAGAAATTTAGTGCTAAGCTGCGATTCCAATATGTCCAACCAATAGCTTCTCATATTTTCCGTGAGTTCTCCCACCTTGCGGTATGTTCTTAAAAGAGATTCATAATCTGCTTGATTGAGCTCAATGTCGCCAGAACCGCATCGGGAGCAAACATATCCACCCAAGAAAACACTAGCACTTATGGGAAACTGTTCTCTCTTTTCACCGCAGACAACGCAGCTGTTCAAACTGGGTTGCAAGCTCTCATTTATCATAAAGGAAACTAGAAGCTGATCAAAATCTTTTGCCCTGTGTTCAGAGGTTAGAAACTTTTCCAAGAGGTTAAAAGAAGACCGATCCAAAGATGGAATCTTCGAGAATATCTCCAGAGCCAAGAACATGAAAGGGCTGTACTGCTGCTCGTAAGGTACGTATTTCTCTGCGATCACGCCTGTAAGTACGTGATGATTTTTTACCTTCATGATGCGTCCCAAAAGTATGCTCCCTTCTAAGAAAGAACTCTTCCACCTGTTTGGTATTTTTCTGCCTGACCTAACTGTAAGCAGTTCCTTTCCGATGTGCTCTCCCAGAACGGACAGTAGCAAATCAGCGTCTCGGTATGGTATCCGCTCCAGTATGGCGAACTGCTCTTCAGTTTCCCTCAATACGCAACTCCTCCATGATTTTAACGCTGGCACTGGCACCTATGCGGTTGGCTCCAGCGTCCACCATGGCTTTCAGGGTTGCAGCATCTCTTATACCACCAGAAGCTTTTACTCCAATGTTTGGACCCACCACGGATCTGATGAGCCGCACATCCTCTACTGTGGCTCCACCACTACCGAAACCCGTAGATGTCTTCACGAAGTGAGCTCCTGCGGCTGCTGCTATGCTAGAGGCAATCTTCTTTTCATCATCGGTCAGATAACAAGTCTCAATGATCACCTTGACCACCTTTCCTCCAGCCGCCTTTACCACCTCAGCTATGTCTTCGTGCACAAGCCTGTAAAGCTTACTCTTGAGCCAGCCCACATTGATGACCATGTCAAACTCATCGGCACCCTCTTTTAGCGCCTGCTCCACCTCAAGAGCTTTTACTGCAGTTGCCGAAGCACCCAAGGGAAAACCGATGGTGGTTGCTACCTTCACGTCTGATCCCTCTAAGAAGTTTTTCGCCAATGGCACAAAAGCAGAGTTCACGCACACAGAGAAGAAATCGTACTGTAAAGCTTCCTTACACAGATTTTCTATTTGTTCCACGGTGGCATCAGCTTTCAAAAGCGTGTGGTCAATTAACCTGTTGTACTCCATCACGTATCCTCCTTCCTTCCTGCAGGGACACATTGTGCACATACCTGAGAGGCTCAGGTTCTCTATGGCCCCTGAAAAGCGGTAAAACCAAGTTTACAGCCTCACTTAGGTCTGACACTCCAGTCCCAACGGAAATAAAAACTGGCCTGAAACGCGGCTTTTCCTTATAGGCAAAGGCAAGGGGTTCTCCTGTTTCAGGATGAATCACTACAAATCCGCCTTCATCCGTTTCCACCAACGTACCAAAAAGTAAACGCTTCGCGACCCCGATTGAAGGCTTTCTAAGGCAAAGCCCTGCTTGGGTTGCAATGCCCATGCCTCTGGGATGACTTCTACCGTGGCCATCGATGAGCAGAAGATCAGGTTCCTTGTGGAGCTTTTTGTAAAGTGCTAATATGTATGGCATTTCCCTAAAAGCCAAGAAGGTTGGAACATAAGGCACATATGGTTCTTTTACCACAGTTTCGCATTCCAACAGTTCCAGACGCTGATAATCGAAAAGTGCCACCACACCCACACCAAGTTCGCCTTGGAAAGAGACATCGAAAGCTGCCACGGTGCGAATGCGGTGGTCCACAGAGAAGTCTTCTTCGATGGAACGCAGTGCTAATTGAGCCTTTTTAAAACGCTCTTTATTCCACATGGTAACCAAAATAGTAAAGGGCCTCTTTGTTGTTCCGCCAATTCTCTTTTACTTTGACCCAAAGTCCCAAAAACACATGCTTACCGAGTAGAGCTTCCAGCTCTTTTCTCGCCAAAGTCCCTATTTGTTTTATCATTTGCCCATTAGCCCCAATAATGATGGGTTTTTGAGACTCTCTTTCCACGTAAATGGTTGCATTTATGCGCATGATGTCCTCTTGCTCATCCAAGAAATCCACCTGTGATTCCACAGCATAAGGAAGTTCATCCGAAGTCAGAAGCATGATCTTCTCACGGATTATCTCGCCAATAAGTTGCTCCAGGGGCTGATCCGTCTCCATGCCCTCAGGATAGAAACGCGGACCCTCTTCCAAATGGTCAAGAACCAAGCTAATTAACTTATCCAAGTTACTACCGTTAAGTGCAGATATGGCCACTGATCCAACGAAATCTCCCAAAGATTCAAACATTCGCAAACGCTCTTCCACTTCATCACTGGGAACTAAATCAGATTTGTTCATAACCAGTAGTGACGGTATGCCTGATTTCATCAGATTTCTACCCACAAAAACATCGCCCGGTCCCGGGGGAACAGAAGAACCATCAACGACAAAAAGAGCTAAGTCCGAATCGGCAACATTCTTCCAAACAGACTCCAGCAAATATTCTCCCAGTGCGTCGTAAGGCTTCTTAGCACCGGGTAGATCCACAAACACTATCTGGGAACCATCTTCCGTATTCAGAATAGCTCTAACAGGCCGCCGAGTAGTCTGCGCACGAGGAGTTACAATCGAAACCTTCTGCTTCAGTAAGCTGTTTATCAACGTAGACTTGCCCACACTGGGACGCCCTACCAGGCTTACTATGCCCGACTTGGACAAGGTACTCACCTCCTAAGGTCTTCCAAAACAAAACGATTAGGTAACATGCTTTCCAGTGTTTCTATTCTAACCTCTTTGTCTCCGATAAGAATCCACTGAACGTTGGGTGCTAAATCTGAAAACACCTGCCTACAGCCACCACAAGGATAACCAGCCTTCTCAGTTCCAGCATACACAGCAATGGCTTCAAACTCTTTCTCACCTTGAGCCAGCGCACTAAACAAAGCGGTTCTTTCAGCGCAGAGTCCCAAATTCATCACAGCAGGTTCCATGTTAGCTCCCAAATAAATCTTACCGCTTTTCCCAAGTAAGGCTGCACCCACCCTAAAATTGGAAAAAGGTGCCACCGCATTCTCTCTGGCAGCCTTCGCTGCACTGATCAAACCCTCATACTTCTTGAGCAATTCTTCATTCGTCATATGCATATCTTACCTCCTAGAATCCCAAACAAGCAGTAAAACTATACCAAAAATCAGTAAGCCCAAGTTAATAAAAAGCGAATAAGTCCATGGAACCGAAAAACGCCTGCTAAAAGCTAAAACATAAACAGGCAGTCCGGCAGCTGCAGCAGCCCCTATGCTGATCAGAACGGCACCCGCCGCTAGATCTTTCGCAAAACCCACCTGCTCGCTCCACTCCGGATGAACAGCATCGGCCAATCTTTCCAAAGCACTGTTCATCATTTCAAAACACACCACTAACGAAGAAAATGCCACAAGTACTAACCATTCACGAAGGGTTAAACCGAGCACAAGACTGTACAAGAATAGCGCAAGTACCAAGAAAAAAGCTACTCGAATGTGGTACTCGCGTGAAAAAGCTTTTTGCAGCCCTTTAACGGCTATTCGGAATGAGTCTGTCAATCGAAGATT
Source organism: Coprothermobacter sp. (assembly GCA_012842545.1). Lineage (GTDB taxonomy): Bacteria > Coprothermobacterota > Coprothermobacteria > Coprothermobacterales > Coprothermobacteraceae > Coprothermobacter. The sequence goes on along the minus strand of DUSQ01000009.1, from coordinate 5,645 downwards.
CTTCATAACCCAACTCTTTTAGCAGCTTATTTTGAACTTCAACCATTTCAGCAAATCCTTCTTCAGTTTCGTCGTCGTACCCAAGCAAATGCAAAAAGCTGTGAACAATGAGCATGGCAAACTCCACCTGCCAATCCACACCACTTTCCTCGGCTTGCCTGAGTGCGACTGGCACACAGATTATGATTTCTCCTAAGAAATCGCCGTCACCTGTGAAAGAAAGGACATCGGTGGGTTCTTCATTAAACCTATACTGCGTATTCAGGTCAATGATGGTCCTCTCATTGCAGAAATACACAGAAACGTCCTTCTTTCCCAGACCAAATTTTGACAAGAGAAATTTCAAAGTGTTCTTGGTGAGCTTAATTGCTCCTCTGGGTACGGGAACTTCTCTACCCACATCAATCACGTTTCAGCACCTCCTGGGTATGGGACCCGGGGATGATAAAGGCCCAAAAGCACTCTAACAAAGACGTCCTCAATAATGGTTAAATCTCTGCACGTAAGCTCAGAGTTTTCTAGCTGTCCGTCTTCTAATCTGGAACTTATTATGGAAGACACCGTTGATCTTATGGTGGATTCGTTCTTATCAGTCAGAGAGCGCACTGCTGCCTCACAACCGTCAGCCAACATGAGGATTGACGCCTCCTTACTTCTCGGCAACGGCCCCGGGTATCTAAACTCTGATTCAGAAACCTCAGCACCATTGGTTTTTGCCTTGTGGTAAAAGAAACTGGCGACACTGGTACCATGATGGGTGGCAATGAATTCTCTAACACTGTAAGGGAGTTTGTATTGCTCAGCCAAAGCGAGCCCCTCTTTAACATGAGACAGAAGTATGAGCATGCTCAAACTGGGACTCATCTTCTCGTGCAAATCGTTGGCCTCAGGATTGTTTTCTATGAAGTACTGTGGTTGTTTTGTCTTTCCAATGTCATGGTACATGGCTCCCAAACGAGCCAAGATGCTGTTAGCACCGATGGCTGATGCAGCCTCTTCACACATTTGCGCCAGGACCATGGAGTGATGATAAGTACCTGGCGATTCAATGGCAAGGCGCTGTAAGAGCGGATGTCTGAGATTACTAAGTTTTACTATGGTAAGCGGAGTAAGGTATCCTTTTCTTTCCTCCCACCAGAATGCCCCAACCAGCAACAAGCCTACTGCTAAACATCCCATCAAAGAGTAAGTGAACCCGTTCCACAACATACTCAGATTTCTTACACCGCTCCCAAAACACCACAAGATCTCTAAACCAACCAGAACCAATGCAGATAATCCAGCGGCCTTGAGTATGGTTTCGTACTGGAATAGCTGCTTGCCCAAACCGTAAACCAGCAGGCCCACAAGTATGAGGGAAACCCAGTTGTAAGCGGGCATGGGCACAGCCAATAAAGACAGGACACACATGGGCACAAGCATGGACCAAAGCCCCTTCTCTGCCATCTTTGACGAAAGCACAAGAAAAGCAAACAAAAACAAGGGTAAACCCAAAAGTAAACTTGAAAAACGGTAAACATAGAAAAACACTAATGCTCCTACAACACCGTAAAAGAAGTAAAACACGGGTGAATAAGATTTATAAACTTGACTTCTCCAGGTTACCAGAAGCCAAACAGCTGGTACAAGTAAAATAAACATCCAGTACTTAACTGGATAGAATGCCTTTCCAGGTATCCACAAACCCATCAACATCAGAGCTCTGACTTGTTCTTCAAGCACTTCGTCACCATCTCGAGCTACCAGGGTACCTGCTGGTATGACCACATTTTCTGCTGTGGTAATGGCAGTGATCACATCCAGTGGTCGCTCCACCCATGTGGGCTTAACAAGAATACCAGACACCAGTTTTACTAACTTCTGAGAAGTTTCCGCACTCAGACTAAGCGTATTTTGAAGCCAGTTCGCACTGATGGGTATCTCAGTTTCGTAAATCCCCTTTGCCTTAACATACTGACTTAGTGAAGCCAAAGCCTGTCTCAGCTCAGAATCAGCAGTCTGTTCGCCAAGTTTGGATAAGGCGTTAACGTAGGACTTCACCGTCATTTCATCGCTTACCAACAGCGTACCCTGAATTTCCTGACCATATCTTATGGACAGGTTCCTGTCCGTTACCACAGATCGAGTAAATCTACCATCTTTGATGGGGGCACGCAAGGGTAAAAGCCCCACGAACAATATGACCACGCCCAAAACAAACAAGATTAAAACCAGGTTACTCTTGATTTTGCTCTTCATAATCCTTATACGCCTTTACAATTTTCTGAACCAGACGGTGCCGAACAATGTCGCTTTCTTTGAGGTAAACAATGGCAATCTCATCAAAACCTTTTAAGATATCCAGAGCCCTAATCAGCCCGGAATCTTTGGGCTTTGGCAAGTCTATTTGGGTAATGTCGCCGGTAACTACCATCTTGGAACCCAAACCCATGCGCGTTAACAGCATCTTCATCTGCTCATTACCCGTGTTTTGTGCCTCATCCAAAATGATGAAAGAATTGTCAAAGGTGCGGCCGCGCATGTACGCCAGGGGGGCAACTTCGATAACGCCTCTTTCTATGTAACGCTGAGTTTTCTCTGGCCCCAACAGCTCAAACAAAGCGTCATACAATGGCCGGAAAAATGGGTCCACCTTTTGATAGATGTCACCGGGCAGGAAGCCAATTTTTTCACCAGCTTCCAATATGGGACGCGAAATAACCAGCCTTTGAACACTTTTCTCTTTCAAAAGTGCCACGCCATATGACACTGCTAAGAACGTCTTACCTGTTCCCGCAGGACCAACTGCAAAAACCAAGTCCTTCTGTCTCATCGCTTGGACAAAGATCTCTTGACCCCTGGTTTTGGGTCTCACCGGCTTGCCCTGAGCATTTAAGGTTACAACGTCGCCCAAAACCAGCCGACCAAACTCCCTGTAGGAACTCAAGAATCTCTGAAGATCTTCTGTTTTTATTGTTTCCCCTCGCCTCAGAGTATTTGACAAACTACGCAGAAAACTAATAAAGTCGTTTATGTGAGTTTCATCTTCAGCAGTTACAGCAATGCCTTCTGGGCTGGAAACCACATTGACTTTGAAGAAACGCTCCATCAATTTAAGCTGTTCTTCTGATCCCGTCAAAAATGGGCTGAATTCTGTCCACTCTTCTTCCTTTAGTTCGTAGGTCTTCATGCTCATCTTAGCATATTATACTTCATAAGGAAAATGCATTTAGGAGGCCCTAAAACGATTGCGAGTTGGAACCAAAAACTGGCATTAAGACTAATGGCCATAACCCACGACATAAACAAGCTTTCGCATGATTTTATACGTGCAAAAAGCATAAACAACCCTTCACAGGACTTTCACGCAATACAAATCATGGAAAGCCGCTCTCACTATGCAGACTTCTGGCAAACCACGGGTGAAATTCCACTTTTTCGTTTTGGTCTTCCTTCCTCCTTCCCGCTCTGGTACCTGATTTTGTCTCACCACACTGGAACCAACGATAAATTCCTAAGGACTTTCCGCACAGCTGAGGTTTATACCACAGCTATGTCTTCCTATGCACTGCCCTACGGAAGAAAACAGCTGGACAACATCATTGTATTCAACAATAACATCTGGACAGGCACAACCTTGGAAAAGCGAAGGTGGGAAATCTTTCAAAGATTGCCTATTCTTGACAAATCAGATTCCCCCTCTGAAGAAGAGGCAAAGTCGCTATACTACAAGCTTGAGGCAGTCATCGCTTTGCTTGAGCAGGTTCCAGCAGACACCAGAGAGCTTAGCATATCCTACGCGGACCATGTGAGAAACATTGAGCAGTACTTTTGCGGTGTGGTAAGGCCCGTCGACGGCGCTCAATTACAAACTTACAGAACGCTTTTCACCATGTGCTGTTCTTTTGCAAGCTTGTTACCGCGTTTTGCTGATTTCTTCTATAGTCTGCAGTACTATTATGGACAATTCCTAGAACAGCACATAACGAAAATAGAAAAACACTGCCAAAATGTCAAAGATGAACAGTGCTTCCAAAGACTGCACATACTTAAAGCAGAAAAAGACTTCTTAGACGGTCTGGAAACCAGACAAGTTTACCTTTCTCCCGATGAATTGTTTTGTTTCTTCAAAAACTTTTACCAGCAGGAGAAACCCAAATCGCTCCAGACCATTGCAGCAGATCTGTTAGCCATTTACAAATTTTGTGACTACAGTATCAGCGATACTTTGGTTCAGAGTGGCTTTCTTATAAAGACAAAGGTAAAGACCTTCACAGGCACGTACGAAGGAGCAAGCATGCAAGACACGTTGGTCGTAAAAATTGGCAATTACGTACTTCATTTACCTAAAAGGCTTCTGCTTCTCATGTCAGCTGTCACCGAAACTGAACACTCTGAGCTAGACATACCTTACAGAGGGCTATTCCTCACACCATTCCCCCTACTTAAGAAAGGCCAAACGGCAACACTGCATGTCCCGGAAAAGTGGCTATTAAATGTTCAGAACTGTGATGGGAAAGAACCCAAAGCAGAATAAGGCCCTGCAACAATCTTCACCGTTTTACCACTCAAAGTATCTAAAACCGCTATAACCAAATTGTAATCTTCTGTGGTCATATCAGCATCAAGCTTTACCAGTACCGAACTACCTTTATCCGTTATGGACACACCTCTGAGAAAACTTTCTAGTTCCGCCACAGTTAATACCTCTCCAGTAACCAGAAAGCTGTCATTGGACTTCGCCAATTTCAGAGCATATGGTACTTGGTGCCGATACACTTCCAGACCGTTTATAGTGAGAACCACACTTTTAACTTTCATAAAGTGTTCCACATTTAACGCAGTGGCATAAGCTAAATGATCATCGTAGTAGGGTAAACTTAGGTTCACATAAGCAGTAGTCCCTTCCACTCTTACCTCCGGTTGCTGCTGAGCTCCCAGTTCCTTCCAAAATTGGTCCAAAGAGACTCCATCGCGATGTACCAGCTGAACGCCTTCTTCCGTATCAACGAAATAATAAGCTGTTGATGGTATGACCCTGCTAAGTGGATTTGACTCCAAAGGACGTGAACCAATCATTACGTTGCCTTCACCAAAGTAGCGGTTGAGCGCCTCAAACAGATCACCATAAACATTTGCATTTTCAGCATCGATGTAGCAATTGGGGTCCAAATACAATCTATTCCCATCGAAACCTTTAGCCAGGCAGGTCAAAGGGGCACTACACGTCTTTACTTGCTGCAAAGCCAGGTACTTCATCAAAGTATCTGGCTTTGCACTGTAAAGTACAACTTCCTCGGTGGTCACAGAGCCATCAGAAAGGCACGGTACTGAAATCTTCTGCCCCTCCGCCACAAACTTAAACCCCTCGGATGGCACACTCAAAGCACCATGCAGCTGACTCCAGCTCCACCATGCCACCAATGCCAGTACCAATACAGCAACAACTACAATGATTATGGTTATGACTCTTTGATTGTCTTTTTTTCCATCTTTTTGCTTGCTTTTTTGCATGCTATGATTATATTACAACGGTCTCAAGAAAACTCAGATGACTGGAGGCTTCTGCGTATTATGATCGAAGAGCAATCCATAAAAACTTTTTTGGATTCATTGGCATCAGATTCACCCACTCCTGGCGGTGGCACAGCAGCCGCCCTTTCAGC
>DUSQ01000056.1 GCA_012842545.1 Coprothermobacter sp. | reverse complement strand
TTGCTTGTTTTTGGTCTCATCGCTGTTTCTTTCTTATCTCCTTTTGTAAGCAAGTTCTCGGAGGGTCTGCTCAGTTTCACTGCTGGTACTCAATTGGCTTTTAACGTTCGTGTGAATATTTCTCAGTGGCTCGTTAACAATGGATGGATGTGGTTGTGCATTGTAGCATTGTTCCTTTTGGCTAATTTAAGTTTGCATGCTGTGGGCTATGCGGGCCTTCTTATTTCGGCTTTGGTACTCATTTTTCCACAAAAGGCTTCAGAGCTTCTGGGTTTAGGTGCTGGTAGTCCGGCGTCAACGATCTTCTTGGGACTGTTGGCTGTGGGATCAGCTGTTCTGAGCATGGTATGCCTGTCAGGAACAGGTTGGGGCAGAAACAGGAGCTTTCAGATTAACGGCGCTTTGCTTGCTTTTGTCAGTCTTCTTTGGCTGATTTCTTCAAACACCTTGCTCACCACGTTAGTGGCATGGGAAGTGTTAAGTTGGAGTGGTCTTATGATGGTCGTAGGAGAGGGCAATAAGGAGTTGGCTTCTTCCTACTACGGCTGGGCTATGGCTTCTGGGCTTGCATTCATGTTTGCAGTGGCAGGGCAAGCTTTAGGGCAGAATTGGTGGCTCTTCGCACTAAGTTTGGGTGTGCTCATAAAACTGGGCATGTTTGGTTTTCATGGATGGATGATAAGGGTCTATGGAGAAAGTTCTCCAGTAGTGGGAGCCGTCTTCAGCGGCATCCTGTCTTTGGGAGCAGTGGTCGTCACGTTCAAGTACGGTGTTGAGAATTATCTTATGTTCCCCGTGCTCATTCTCGCAGGATTTCAAGTTCTCTATGGTGGCTTAATTGCTTTGGGTAAAGAGAATCTGCGTGAGATTTTGGCTTACTCATCTTTGTCGAATATGGGCTTTTTGATCATAGCTATTTTCCTCAGCTCAAAGGCTCTTCAAGGGACAAGTCCAATTTCCATAATGATCTATGCTCCATTCATATTTGCCGTTGCTTATGCCCTTTTTGAATCTGTCATGTTCTTGAGTACCAGCTATCAAAGGAGCAACAAAGGGATTCTACTGAGTTTTTCCGTGATCGTGGCTTCCCTTGCATCAGCTGCCATGCCTTTAACATCAGGATTTTTGGCGAAGTGGAGTGTGTACATGAGCAGTGTTTACGCGTTCTCACCACTCCTTACCGCTGTGCTCATGTTGGGAACTGTTTTAAGCATTGCCTACAGTGCAAAGTGGTTCATGTTGTGGCTTGGTAGTACGTCGGTGACCAAGCGCGGCGTAGAAAGTGCTCCCCTTTTGGTGGGTGCATTAGCTCTAATTGGTACTAGCTTTATACAGGTTGGGGTTGCTTGGACAGGAGCATTTTTCTGGATTGTAATGCTAACAGTGTTGACTACGTTGCTCATGCTTGTACCATTCTTCCGCAAAGCAAAGCAAGAAGGTGAAGTTTATACTGGTAGTGCACTGTTTGAACCAGAGCGCGCCACCATGGGATTTGAAGACCTTTTTTACCCCTACGGCCTTTGGTTGTCAAAAGCAGCCACACATGCCTTGGAGTATGGCTATAGCTATCTGACATCGTTTTTCAACTTCATGGCAGATGTGGTTAGATCTACCTACACTGGAGTGATCAATGACTATGCTACTTACATAGTGATCTTCTTTATTGCCGCATTTGTTATTGGTAGGGGGTGGTTGATGTGAGCATATTGTACTGGTTGTTATGGATTTTACTGCTTTTTGTGTGGGCTCTACTTGTTGGTGGTATTGATAGGAAAATCGTGGCACATCTGCAGGGAAGATATGGTCCTCCTTTTTGGCAGAACATTACTGACTTTGTGAAACTTTTTTACAAAAAGGGGAAAGTAGCCAGTAGAACGGCGCTTGTAGTCATTGATGTTGCTTTGGTTATAGGCGTTGCAGCAGCCGTTCTGGCATTGAGTGTATTACCTTTTCCCATGGGCAGTGGGGACTCACAGCTACTATCTGCCAGCGGTGATTTGATTATTTTCGCGTACGCTTTTGCTCTCATGGCTATGGTTTACGTGCTCATTGGCTTTGGTGGGAAATCTCCCTATACACTTGTAGGAGCTTCTAGGGAAATCTCAATGCTCTTGAGTTACGAGATACCTTTCATATTACTCATTGTTGCAATGGGCTATAGAGCCGTGTTCATTACTGGCCTACCTGTGGAGTCCATATTCTCCATGAGCGCTTTATTAGCCGCTAAGAGTCAGCTGGGGACATTGCTCATGGATCCCATATTTCTTGGCATTTTTCTTGTCCTGTTAGTCTTAGGACCAGCTGTTGTGGGCTCAGTGCCTTTTGACATTCCAGAGGCCGAAACAGAAATAGTCGACGGTTATGGCGCAGAACTTCATGGGCCACGATTGGGAGTACTGTTTGGCCTTAAGCACATAAAGCTGATCACGTATAGTTATTTCCTGTGGATGGTTTTTGTAAGCCCACTTACGGGGAGTGTACTTCTTAATGTGCTTAGTGCCTTGTTGGGCTCACTACTTGTAGCAATAGTCATTAACACCATACCAAGAGCGGTTAGTGGTCGCTTTAGGATCGACCAAGGTGCAAAGTTCTACCTATTAGGTCCTGGGTTGGCTTCTCTTCTGCTATTGCTACTAACATTGGTCTAGGGGGGTGGTTGTCATATGAGCATATTCAAACCAGAAAAGTCTTTATGGATATATCACCTTAATACTGGAAGTTGTAATGGGTGCGACATTGAAATACTCGCTGCTCTGACTCCTAAATATGATGCAGAACGTTTTGGTGTGAAGCTGGTGGGTAGTCCCAGGCACGCTGACATCATTGTCGCTACGGGTCCTGTTACTGCAGTTGCAAAGGAAAGTGTTCTGCGCGTCATTGATCAAGTTCCTGAACCAAAAGCCATCGTGGTAACAGGTGTGTGTGGCATTACCGGTGGAGTTTTTAGGGGCGGTTACAGCATAGCAGGGCCTCTTGACACATTGGTGCCTGTGGACGTCTACGTTTTTGGTTGTCCGCCTAAGCCTGAGGGAATCATGGTGGGCATTCTTAAAGCCGCTGAAGTTCTGGAATTGAAACGTAAGGGAATGTACCAGAAAGACGTCGTAAGGATATCAGAGACAGGAGGCGTACTGTAAATGCCGTTTGGTGAAATATTCGGAAAACTTGTAGATACCCTTGTTGGGGGACCTGTGGTTAAGCCCTTTCCCAAAGAACCCGTAAAAGTTCCTCCAAAGTGGCGTGGGAAACCATTGTATGATGCTGAGGATTGCACCGGGTGTCGTCAATGCGAGCGGGTCTGCCCTCCAGCCGCAATAAGCATTGAGGACAATAAGGGAGAATTCTTCCATTACGAAATTGATTATGGCGTTTGTATTTACTGCTGGTACTGTATTGATGCTTGTCCTACCGCTGCACTAACTGGTGATGATAGAACAGGCCTTTATGTGGGCACTGATCGTACTCAAGAGAAAATTGAAAGTGGTGTGCCTTATGTAGAATGCCCCGTATGCGGTTCGAAGATATTGAGGCCCGCTAGGACATTGGTCATTAGGCAGTTCAAGAAGTACACTCCTGAAACCTTGGTCAGAGCATCGGTGTGCCCAAAATGCAGGAGAGAAAAGACACCTGAGGAAATAGAATCAGCAGTTCAAAAGTTCTTGGAAGATCATGGAATACCCAGAGATTAGGTTAAAGTACTTTGAAAAACCAGTGCCTGAAGGCCTGATTACGTCAGACTTGGATGCAGAGCTTATTGTTTTACACCAAAAGGTGTCCATATCTGTGGTTAATGCGTTTTTTAGACATGGCGGGCAGTGTCTCGCGTGTTTGGATTCGAGAGGTGCTCTATTCTTCTTTAGGCATAAATGGTTTTATGTGCCTTTTTTAGCACTTGACAATGTTAGTGGCTCGCTGATATAATTCATGTTGAGGTCGCGGGGTGGAGCAGCCAGGTAGCTCGCCGGGCTCATAACCCGGAGGTCGCAGGTTCAAATCCTGCCCCCGCAACCATGTTTTTTTATATGGCGGCGTAGCTCAGAGGTAGAGCAGGCGGC
>DUSQ01000055.1 GCA_012842545.1 Coprothermobacter sp. | reverse complement strand
GTTTATGAAATACTTCCTGTGGACGACGAAATTAGAAGTAAGATTTCACAGCGAACCGACGTGGTAGAGCTCTACCACACGGCTAAGAATAAGGGTTTCATTTCCATGGAAGAAATTGCAAAATTCTTGGTGGAACAGGGTGTAACAACTGAAGAAGAGGTGGTGAGGGTGTTTGGCTACTACCGCTGAAAACGAGAAGTTCTATCGTTACATTGTGGTTAAGGACAAAGATAGAACTGTACCAGGGACAGTAAAAGCCAGCAGTTTAGAAGAAGCAAAAGCAAAGGCTTCTAAGACAGGGCTCATTGTGGAGATAACTGAAGCTCCTCCTGGTAAAGCACCTAAGCTAAACGAGGGTGATCTGTATTTCTTTGCCACGAATTTGTCGAGTTTTGTCAGAGCGGGCTTCAACATTCTTGAAGCTTTGGAAGTGCTCCGCGACCGCGGCGGAAATAAGAAGATAAGTACAGCGGCTAACCACTTGATTTTCTACATCAGCAGAGGCGCTTCCGTTTCCTCTGCGTTGGAGCTTACTGGGGCTTTCCCGCCTCTCTTTGTGAACCTGGTTAAGAGTGGAGAACGTAGTGGCTCCCTGGAAGTTGCGTTCGTGGACTTAGCTGATTTTTATAAGACCATGAGGGGTCTGAAATCAAAAATTAGCAGTGCCACCATGTACCCACTGGTGATCTCCGTCATGGCAGTTCTGGCCGTGGTGGCCTACATGGTGTTTGTTCTCCCCACCATGACAAACATGTTTAGTTCGTTGGGTGCGCAGTTGCCTGGTATTACGCGTTTCGTCATCGGTGTGGCCAGTTTCTTTGAGCACTACTGGTATGTGGTTGCCATCATTGTGGCAGTGGCTTTGTTTGGAGCGCGATGGCTTATCACGAACGTTCTCAGCGTGAAGAGGTTCTACGAGCGAATAAAGTTCTCCATTCCAGTTTTGACCAAACTATTCACTGTGCCCGAGTACTTACGCTTGGCTAAGACCATGAGAAGCGGTTACGTTAATGGTCTTCCCATGGTTGAGGTCCTAAACTTAGCAGAAGTGGTCATGGAACATCAACTTTACAAAGATAAAATTGCTAAAGCCAAAGAATTAGTTGTGGCAGGTGTGCCTTTGCATGAGGCTTTTGAGTTGGCAGGTACCGACGCTCTGCTTTGGAGGACAATTGCCATTGGTACTGAAACAGGAAACCTGGACAACAGTTTGGGACACTACATTGAGATTACTCAGGATGAATTCAACAGATTCCTTGACACGCTCACAGCAGCCATTGAACCTTTCGCACTTGTCTTTGTGGGTGTCCTGGTGGGATTCATTGTTATTTCTTTGTACCTGCCCATGTTTGAGATGATTCCAACACTTCTTGGTACGTAACACGCACACATTAGGTATACGTACATACATACATGTATGTATTTATGGGTACTCTTCAGTGCGGAGGGCAAGTAGGGCTTTTCATAGCTTTCTATCGGCGTGTCATCTGTGCATCTGTGAGTGATCACTGTGATCACTCACAGACCCCTCTGGGGAATGATTAGCGAAAGCTTTCAACGTCTTTACCTGCTACTACTGGCGTCTGATGAGGAAGAAGATGGTTTTATTTGCTCCACTGTGCGGGTTAACTCAGCTATTGCAAGGAGCAGGGTGTCCATTTCATCAAGAATTTCGGCAAGCTCGGCATAAACCAATGAAAGGTCGTCCAGGGTGTCTTCCAGCAATTCATATTCCTCGCTTTCTTCATTCAGGTGGTCAAGTTCATATTCCACGGCTTCGTGCTTTGCAAACACCAGCTCCTGCAAGGTAATCAAGGCACGGTTCAGCTTTTCCCACTGCCGACTCAGGTTCTGTAGTTCCTCCAAGAGCTCCCTTTTACGTGTTTCCAGCGTTTCAGCTTCAGCTCTGGTCCCGGGTTGCTGCTGACTTTGGGTGAAAAACTCTTCCACGCGCATTCTCGTCCGCCTAATGTCGCTGTTCAGGGCTGCCAGGTCATCCGAAAGCTCTTCAAGCTGTGCCCCCAAAGCAAAACACTCATCGGCCAAACGCTTCACGCTTTCTTCCACAGAAACCCCCTTCGTTTTGCACTCCCGAGGGGAATCCACTTTTTGGTGAGCTCCCCTCGGGAGTGATTTGTGTGTTAAAGGTTAAATCTTAAATCTTAAATACCAGCAAAAAACGTTTTTGTGATTGAAACAATGAACAAGTAAAGGCTGGCTATGAAGGCTGGAAATGCGTAAACTGCGTAACTGCTACCCTCCAGTGGTAAATACGGGTTAGCACTAACTTTGTTCATGTAAGCCAGCAGCCCCACCACTAGCATGACAGCAGAAGCAATGAGAAAGTCCCAATTAGCAGGCTTCTTCTGGATAAGGGCAATGAGCTCTAAAAGTAGGCACACAGCGCCGAAGATGACAAAAAAGATCAACCAACCAATGGGGTTGGCGATGAAAGGGTTTGTGAGTACGGCGATGGCAGCTAAAAGCCCCAGGACTGCATATAAACTATTCCTCCATCCCAAGATCATCCACTCCTTACCTTTACGATTTAGATGTTAAGATAATGATAACACCCAAACGCGAATTTTGATGCTTGGCTGTTATCCACTGCACATGACAGTGCGTTTTGTTTTCTTTTTTGCGTGTGTGTTCGTGACCATTCAAGCTGAAGACGCTGCACTGCCTGAATACCCGTATTTAAGCAGTCATGAACAGAGCTTCTTTGTAAAGCTCTACCACTTGTTCCAAAGATGGTTTCCTGCAAGCTGAATTCATGAGCCTGTGGTTGTTAACAACCTGCTCAGCCCAATTAAGCAGTTTGCTCTCGTCCACCTGACTTGCCACTCCCTTTATTTGCTCCACAAAACCGCACTGCTCATTTATGGAACACAGGTAATCAGCTAAATCGGAAACGCCCAGCATTTCACTCATTTTTTGGTACTTCTCGGGTTTAACCTCAGCGTTGAATTTGAACACCCCGGGCATGAGCACGGCGTTAGCTCGTCTATGGGGCAGCTCAAACTCAGAAGTCAGTGGGTAGCCCATGGCGTGTACGACACCTGAGCCCGCGTTGTTTATGGCAAGGCCTCCAAAGAGCGAAGCCAAAGTCAGCTCATCATGGACCTTTTCTCCCATGGGGATCCTGCCTAAGTTTTTCATGTGAGGTGCAAGGTAAGAGAAACCCTTCTCAGCGAAAGCTTCCACCAGCGGATTGCAAAGCGCAGAGAAGTAGGCTTCGCTGAGGTGAGAAAAGGCGTCCAAAGTGGTGTCAATGGCAACGTCTTCTGGCATGGAATAGGTTAGCACGGGGTCAACCAGTGCCAGTTTTGGCACAATTTTGGCATCGCTGATGGACTTTTTCTGGTTCTCATGAGTGATAATGGAGTACTTGGTTACCTCGGAACCCGTGCCGTGAGTGGTAGGAACGGCAACCAGGGGCAAAGCTGCTGGCACGTTGTTGATGCCAAAAACGTTTTCAACGCTTGTACCTGAGGCGAAGCTGGCAGCCACTGCTTTTGCAAAATCCAGCACACTACCACCGCCCACCGCCAGTACAAAGTCTGGCTCAAAGCCTTCCTGTTCGAGTAGGTTTACTGCCTGGTGCACTTCTTCTGCCTTCGGGTTCGGCGAAATTTGATCGAAGTGGAGCACCTGAAAATCCGTCAAAAGTTCCATGAGGTGGCTTAGCAAGCCCCTTTGCTTTGCGCTTCTGCCCGTGGTCAAAAAGACATTTCTTCCCATGCCGTGAATGAGCTCGGGCAGTTGGTCCAAAGTCCCATTGCCAAACACGATTTGGTGGTTCAAGTCACATTGGAAAAACATTCACCTTCACCTCCAAGCGCTCAACAAAAATGTCGTCTCAGGTTTTAGTATATAATTTATATGCTAACCTGCACCAAGTTTGAGAAAGGTTCATAACTTGGTATGCACCGCCGCACACGTGGATAGGTTCGTCCACGAGTTCATGTGCGGGGTTTGAGCGTGACGAAGCTGGTTAGCATTTATATGGGTTTCACACAAAGGCGCGGCTCGCCGCATGTCGAGCTAAGAATGGAAGGGCACAGTGTAAAGACTGTGTAATGAGTAATCTGAGCTTAAATAAGGCGCCTGCATCAGTGAGACTGGTAAAGTGAAGCAAAAAGAAAGATGAAAAGACGCGAACGTAGACGAAGTACAACAATGAGTCATCATCGTCATTATCATGATTACTTTGTGAAAGGAGTAGATAGCAGTGAAGGCAACCTATCAGCCGAGCAAAAGGTATCGGAGAAAAACGCACGGGTTCTTTGCAAGAATGTCCACACCTGGCGGCAGGAAGGTTATTAAACGTCGGCGACAGAAAGGACGTCACAGACTGGTTCCCCGTTAATGGCACTGCGGCGTTCATTGCGTCTAAAAGGCAAGAAGAACTTTTCTCGGGTTTACAAAGAAGGCAGCGTGGTGCGTTCAGACTACGTGGTTGTTTACTTCTTGCCAGCTTCTGAGCAAAAAGTGGCAGTTGTGGTCAGTAAGCGTTTTGGCAATGCGGTGAGGCGGAACCGCATTAGAAGACTTCTTTTGGAAGCTTGGGCGGAGAACCGCGATCACCTGCCTTCTGGTTATTTCATCATTCTGCCCCGTTCTTCTTTGCTCAATGTGGAGGAGAAAATTTGGCGCAGCAAGGTAAAGGAGCTCTTTCATGAATGGCAATGGGCTGGCGGTAAAAATAGTCCACATTGTTCTGCAGTTCTATAGAACAGTGCGGCAATTGGTTCTACCTGGTCCTGTTTGCAGGCACACGCCTACTTGTTCTGTGTACTGGGAGCAAGCTGTAGCGGAGCATGGCTTGGTTTGGGGCTCGTTGCTCGCTTTTAAACGCGTTCTTACCTGTAATCCACTTTTTCCAGGGGGTTATGACCCCGTACCAAAGAAAGGAGACGTGAAAATTCTATGGTTCAAAGTATAAGCAACTTCTTCACCATGATCCTAAACTGGCTGTACAGCGTGGTGCCCAACTACCCGGTGGACATCATCATCATGACCATTTTGCTCAAGTTGATTTTGGAGCCACTGACCTATGCACAACTGCGCACCAGCTTTGTCATTAGCCGCATCCAAGGTGAACTTCAGGAAATTGCAAAGAAGTACAAGAACGATCCACAACAAGCAGCTCAGGAACAGTCAAAGCTTTACAAAGAACACGGCGTTAATCCGCTGATTGGTTGTTTGCTGCCCCTTTTGCAAATCCCCATTTTCTTTGGGCTTTATGGCTCACTTGTTCAAAATCCAAACTTCAAGGGATTGCCGTTTTTGTGGGTTCCTGATATTAGCAAGCCAGATCCAACGTGGATCACGGTCATCGCCATGGTTTTGGTTACTTACTTTCAGTTTAAGTTCACCAGCCAAGCCACCAATGATCCTGCCATGCAGCGTCAGCAGAACATGATGATGTGGGTCTTCGTCATCATGATAGGCTGGATTGCTCGCAGTTTCCCGTTTGGAGTGGCTCTGTACTGGATGGCATTCTCTCTCATAAGCATTCTGGAATCCTTCGTCATACGCAAAATGGTTGAGAGGCAGTATGCTGAAAAGAATGCTGCAGCTGTTCAAAAATGATAATGACAGGAGCAGAAGAACACTGCAATGCGTCGTGGGTTTGCCCGTATTTGCTCATGTGAAAACGTGTGAAGTTTCGGGGAAGGAGAACAGAGCTGTGTTAACGTGCTACTTTCTCTGTTCTTCTTCTTTTTGGTAATACGCAGGGGAGGTGCATATTGGTTATGGAGTTCATCGGGGAAAGTGTTGAGCAGGCTTTAGAAAAGGCAAGACAGTATTACGGGTCAGATGAATTGGAATACGAGGTTATTTCTGAAAAGAGGGGCCTTCTGCGCAACGAAGTAGTTATAAAAGCTTGGGTGATTTCTCCTGAATCGGTGGCTGAACAGCTGGTTAGCGCCCTTCTTAAAGCCATGGGGAAAACAGGTAGCGTACACGCTGAACAAATAGATGACCAGCTTCACATAAGGGTGGACGGTGAAGATTTGGGAGTTCTCATTGGGAAGCATGGCTCCTTTTTGGACACCTTTGAGAGCTTTGTGCGTTACATTATTCGTGTGCGCTTTCCTGAAATCGCCCACGTGGATGTGGATGTGATGAATTACAAGCAGAAGCGCATCAGCCAGTTGGAGGACATGGTGGAACAAAGCGTACAAAAAACAAGAAAGACTAAGCGCCCGGCCACATTGCCGCCCATGCTCAGGTGGGAGCGCCGAGAAATTCACCGCATTGTAAGCGAGAAGTATCCTGCCTTTGAAAGCAAGAGTACGGGTTATGATCCCAACAGGCGTGTGCAAATATTCTTGAGAACTGGGGCAGGAAGTGACAGTGGTAAAGATCAAGGAAACAAAAGTGGCGCCAATGCCGAATATAAACAAGGGGAGAGGAAAAGAGATGAGTAATAGGAGCAGGATCGGAGTTGTTTTTGACAGCTCGGCTTATGCCCCTGAGCCTTTGGAACACACGAGAGTGGTGGAACTGCGCATCAACAAGGGGGACAAGAGCTACAAAGAACTTACCGAGGTGGATTGGGATCAGTTTTACAAACACCTGCGTGAGAATAAACAAATTCCAACTACTTCAGCTGCCCCCATCGAGGAAGTAAGAAGTGCCATTAATGAACTTCTAAATGAGGGGAACGATAACGTCATCGGCATTTGGCTGTCAAAGCATTTTTCTGTGACCTATGAAGAGGCAAAGATGTTGGAGGGCGAGTTCAATGGCAGATTTGTTGCCATTGATACAAAATCTGTTGCCGCAGGCCCTTACCGCATGATTTTGGAAACGTTGAAAGCCATCGACCTGAGTTGGAACTTGGATGAGGTCATAAACCACCTGCTGAAGGTCCGTGACGCTTACCAAACCATTTTTCTGGCATCCATTGAGCACTTGGCAAAGGGTGGCAGAATTGGAAAAGCTCAGGCTTTGGCGGGTAACCTACTTCGTTTTGAGCCGCTACTTTTTGTGGACGATGGCATGGTGAATTCCTACAAAGTGGTACGCGGGCGAAAGGCAGCCATAAAAGAAATGCCTCAGTTCATGATAAAGAACTTTGGTGATGAACAGTTGTTTTTGGACATTGTGTGGTCCGACAATTTTGATGAGGTCCACGTGCTGGAGCAGTTTCTTGAAGAGAATCACATGAAGCGGCAAGACGTGCTCAGGCTCGGCCCTGTTATTGGCACTCACCTGGGCCCGGATCTACTGGCACTGTTCGGTGTGCCCATGAAGGTATTGCTTTGAGCAAAACTGCTAATGCATGCACACGGTTCGGCTTTTGGGGTGGTGTCCTCCTTTTGGATGCCTCCCTGGGCTCACAGCTTACAGGTGAAGCACGCGGTTCGCTAATCAAAGCTGCTGCACAGTTCTAATGAGCGGTGTGCTGACCACTTATCGGTATTGAAAGAGAAAAATGGAGCTCATTAAGAAAATAGTTTACAAGATTAGCAAAGACGATTTGGGGTTCTTTGCGGGTGCTTTCTCTTACTTCATGTTTTTCTCAACGGCGGCTCTGACCTTGTTTTTGTTCCTGCTTTTTGGGGATCAGGTCAGCTTCACCGTGCTAAAGTACCTGTCACCGGATTATGAAGAACTTCTAAAGCCCGTGATTACGTCGCTCACCATTAGCGCAAAATGGTCTTGGTTCCTGCTCATTCCACTTGCTTGGGGTAGCACCAATATTTTCGCTTCACTGGAACACGCTGCCACAGTCATTGCTAAGCGAGAAAGGCGTTCCACCCTCACAATAAGACTGCTCTCCTTTGCCTTCATACTGATTTTGGCTTTCTCTGTGTGGGGCTATACCGTGGTGGGTTTGTTCCTGGAGCACTTACCATCTTGGATTTATAATCTTTTGTTTTATGCAGTCCTGTTTGGGGGCTTCAATGTGTTTTTGGACGGCAAGGTGAACACTAAATACGCCTTGGTTGTGGGTGCGGGTCAGTCGGTCATTTGGTATGTGGTTAGCAAAATTGTGAACTTCTACATCAAGCAGGTCAGCACCAGCATCGTTTTCAAAGTGGCATCAGCCATACCCGTTGTGCTGTTTTGGTACTACGTCCTGGCTTATGTGATTTTACTCGGTTGGGAACTACTTTCCTTAATTGGTAGTAACCAGAACAACAATGGTTCCACTGCAAGCAATGGCGATTCTAATGGTCGTGGTGGTGACGCCACCACCCGGCAGCCAAACCACGAACAGGGAATAAAAAGGTTTCTCAATGTAGCACCAAGTGGCAATGCTACAAACGGAGACAGCAGCTGCAACAGGGAGTCGTGACCGGGGCTCTGCCCATAAATCCCATGGAGGCACAGACCAATAACGTGTTTGTGTTTCCGAGTTGCTTACCCACGACGGCTTCGGCAAAGCAGGCAAGCAGGAGCACATTCATATAGTATCATTTAAATTATGAAGAGTGCAGACGAAATTCTCATGAACACTGTTATTTCCACGGTTTTAAAAGCTGGAGACATTCTCCGGTCGGGTTTCAGAGAGCGGTTTGAAGTGGAGCAAAAGTCAGCTCACGACCTTATCACGGAATACGACACAGCGGTCCAGGAGTTCATCGTGGAACAGCTGAGCAAGGCATTCCCTGGTGCTGGGTTCATTGCTGAGGAAGAACATTTTTCCATCAAGGGAGACCCACTGTTGGTCATTGACCCCTTGGATGGCACGAACAACTTTGCCATGGGCATACCGCAGTTCTGTGTCAGCATTGGTATTTTCACAGGAGATAAGCAGCCCAAAGGAGGTGTGGTTTACAACCCGGTCTTGGAGGAGCTTTACCATGCCCAGATTGGCAAAGGCGCTTACCTGAATGATGAGCGCATTTTTGTAAGTCAGGAGCCTCTAAAGGACACTTTGGTTGCCACAGCTTTGCCATTTAAGTTCCGTGACAAGGTAGAATGGATCACCCAGCTTCTCATGAGCGTTTATCCTGAAATCATGGACATAAGAAGACTGGGTTCCGCTGCCTTGGATATTTGCTACACCGCTGCTGGCATCTTCGGTTTGTATTTTGAGTACGG
>DUSQ01000054.1 GCA_012842545.1 Coprothermobacter sp. | reverse complement strand
GGCAGTGAAACCACGCTTTACGTGGATGAGGCACTTAGTAAAGCCATCATTGATGCCACCGATAAGCTCATGCTCAATGAGGATGATTTGGAAGCCAGGGCAAACTTAGCTTGGGCAGCTACGCTGGCTTTGAACGGTGTAAGTGCTTCACAGCTCAAAGGTGACTGGGCAAGCCATGACATTGAACATGCCATAAGTGCTCTGCACCCTGACGTTGCACATGGCGCTGGTCTTGCTGTTGTATTTCCTGCCTGGATAACCTATGTCTGGAAAGAAAATGAACCCACTTTTAGGCGTTGGGCGAGAAACGTCTGGGACACTGATGACGTACTAACTGCAGTGGAAAGGCTGAAATCTACTTACAAAAGATGGGGTCTCCCCGTCACTCTAAGGGAATTAAACCTTAGCAAGGATGAAATCCCAGCCATTGCACAAAACGCTACTCAGCTGGGTGAGGTGGGGACTGTAAAGGAGCTCAACCAGGAGGATGTGGAGAAGATTCTGGACTTAGCTTACTAACTTTTAGGAGTCACACTGGAACCACGCGTGCGCGAATGCCACCTAAAAGTTGGCTGAGCGGTGTGCTTATCACGGGCGATAGCGTAATATGGTATTCAAAAGTGCCGTACAAGGGAGGAAAAGCGTTTAGAATATAACTATACGGATATGAAAGACAAAGAACTTACGCCCATGGCTGCTCAGTACTGGGAACTGAAGCAGGAAGTGGGTAACGACATACTTTTAGCCTTCCGCTTGGGTGATTTTTATGAATTTTTTTACGACGATGCTGTGAAAGCGTCAGAGGTGTTGCAGATCGTACTAACTTCCAGGGAGTTTGGGAAGGGCAACAGGGTGCCCATGTGCGGTGTTCCTCACCATGCTTTTGAATCCTATGTAAGTAGGTTGGTGAGTGAAGGTTTCAAAGTAGCTGTATGCGAGCAGATGGAAGATCCCAGAAAAGCTAAGGGATTGGTAAAGCGGGACATCATAAGGATTTATACGCCCAGCACGTTTGTGGAAGGAACTCAGGAGCATGTGTGGTTAGCCATACTCCGTGTAAAGCATCAAATGTTCGAGCTGTTGTTCTTGGATGTCAGCACTGGTGACTTCATGTTGGAGAAAATACCCGTCACTGAAGGCACAACCGCAGTGGAAGACTTCTTTTATACGTTTACCCCGAGGGAGCTCCTGGTACCAAATACGTCAGCTGATAACCCACTAATCAAAAAACTACTGGAAAAGCTCTACAGCTTGGTGGTCACCGTGGTAGATGATGCTCCCAGCTTGGAAGAGATCGGTAAACGCTACCTGATGCAGCTAAAAGCCAGTACGGAACTGCATCTGAGAAGCCAAGAGCAGGAGCACATGCAAATTCCACCTGAAGCGGTTAGGGCGTTGGAGCTTGTTTACAATCCTGTGACTAACTCTAAAAAAGGCTCTCTTCTGGAGTTACTTGACAACACTTTCACAGCTATGGGGCACAGGGAACTCTACAGGCGTCTCATAGCACCTTGGTCAAATATTGATGAAATCAATAGCCACTTAAACTTAGTTGAGTTTTTTGTCATGCATCCTTCGGTTTTGGAGGATGTGCGTATGAAGCTCAAAGGGATTGCGGATCTTGAAAGAACTTGCAGTGTGATTCAGGAAGGCAACAATGTCAAGGTGAAACACCTTTTGGACATAAAGGAAGGTTTGCGGCGTTATGAACAGTTTCTTTCTTCTGAGGTGGTAAGCCTGGTAAACAAACCTGCCCCTGATGTGACTGACGTACTTAAGCTGCTTGATGAAAGCCTTACGGGAGTGGATGCAGAAGTAGGTTCAGGTGACGTTATCAAGGCTGATTGGGACGAAGACTTCAGGGAATTGCTTTCGTTTGCCAGGGAAAGCCAAAAGTGGTTAGCTGAGTTTGAAAACAGTGAAAAGGAGACCACAGGCATAAAGAATCTGAAGGTGGGATACAACGACACCTTTGGCTACTACATTGAGGTTCCCAAATCCAGAGCCAAAGACGTGCCACCTTATTACATGAAAAGACAAACTTTGGTAAACGCTGAGCGTTTTGTGACTAAGGAACTGTTGGAATTTGAATCTCGGGTGCAGGATGCTTACGGCCGCATTGAAGAAAAAGAGAAAGAACTCTTTTCCTTTTTAGTATCAAAGCTGGCTGAAAATGTTTCAGTTCTGCGTAGTGTAGCTGAGTGGCTGGCTTATGTGGACGTCGCAACATCACTAAGCCTGACAGCGAGAAAAATGGGCTGGACACGGCCTAAAATCGTGCCTCAGAGAACACTCAAGATTAAGAACGGTAAGCATCCTGTGGTGGAGTGGTACAGTGACGCTCCTTTTGTGCCCAATAGTTTGGAGCTGGACGACAACGTGCGTACGGCTTTGGTAACTGGGCCTAACATGGCTGGAAAGTCAACTTTCCTAAGGCAAACCGCCATCATCGTACTACTAGCCCACATGGGAAGTTTCGTCCCTGCTGAGGAAGCAGTTGTGCCTTTGACTAAGAAAATTTTCGCTCGTATGGGGGCTGCTGATGAGATCATTTACGGACGCAGCACGTTCATGGTGGAGATGACGCAAATAGCACGCATTTTACGTGAAAGTGATGAGTACTCTTTGGTGGTCATGGATGAAGTGGGGAGAGGTACTGCTGTGGCTGATGGGTTAGCCATTGCCTGGGCTGTCATCAAGGAACTCTCCATGAGAAAGCGTAAACCTTTTGCTCTTATTTCCACTCACTACCCGGAAATAGCAGAACTTTCTGCTGATCTCCCGGTGCTGTTCTTGGCTGCACAAGTAGCTGAGACTGAAGAGGGGCTCACCTTTCTTTACAGAATAGAGCAAGGTGTGTCTGATAAAGCCTATGGTTTGGAGGTAGCGGCTTTGGCTGGTGTGCCTCCCCACGTACTAAGCGAAGCCAGTAAGGTCTTTCAAAAACTAAGTAGTCAGGAGTTGTTCCAGAAACCGGAGGCAAAACAGATGAGGTTGTTTGAATAATGATAAGAGAACTACCACTGGAAGTCAGATCTAAGATTGCAGCTGGAGAAGTCATAGAACGCCCAGTGTCTGTGGTCAAGGAACTGGTGGAAAATGCCTTGGATGCAGGTGCTACTGACATAAGGGTTTCAGTCATAAACGGTGGCTTGGACGAAATTGTGATCAGTGATAACGGTTGCGGCATTCCCTTCGTAGAATTGCCCTTGGCTGTACAGCGTTTTACTACGAGCAAGATTGGCTCCGTGGAGGATTTAGACAGTATTTCTACACTGGGATTCCGTGGTGAGGCTTTAGCTAGTATCGCTGACGTGGCTGATTTGACCATTTTCAGCTCCGATGGTGAAACCTCAGGTGAGATTCAAGTGAGGGGTGGCGAGCTTGTTCTGTGTAAGCCCGTAGCATCACCGAAAGGTACTCGGGTCATCGTACGGGATCTATTTTTCAATCTGCCAGGCCGGAGGAAATTTCTCCGCGCTGCCTCCACCGAGTTTTCTCACATTCAGAAATTCCTTCAGTCCATGGCACTCATCTATCCCAACGTGCAGTGGACGTTTACTAGTGAGAAAGGTGTCGTTTGGCATCTCCCCTCAGAGCTGCCCGCTGAGGAACGGTTCTACAGTTTGTTTGGGCAAAAAGCGCAGTTCCATGCTTTTTCAACTCCCCAGGGGGACCTGGACATTTACTTAAATCCCAACGTGGTGGGTGAGCTTGTCTTATCAGTAAATGGTCGGCTAATAAAAGGTTCCGCCTACTTCCAAGTGCTTCGCATACTACGAGACATGTGGGGAGGAGCGAACTTGCCTGTCATGGTTCTTCGACTCAAGGTGGAACCCGATCAGGTGGACGTTAACGTGCATCCTCAAAAATTGGATATAAGGTTTAAGTCTCAGGGGTGGCTCAGGGAAACCTTGCAAAAGCTCATGATGCAAATCAGGACTCGACATATTGGCATGGACATGGACATGGTTCCCGGCTATGGTGGCGAAATGTCAAGTTCAAACTCCGAGCTGTGGGCTGGTAGTTCTACTGATTCAAGTCTCCTACTGGGTGAGCAGGTGCGAGAAAACTATGCATTGTTTCCCGAAAAAGTGTCACAGAACCAGGTGGAGGGTGGCATTTACTCGAAGGGGCTGGAGATTAAGGACTATCTGTATGACACGTACATTCTTGTAAAAAGAGATGGTGTTTATGAACTCTGGGATCAGCATGCTGTGAATGAAAAGATTAATTACTGGAGACTCTCCAATCTGTATGGAGTACAGTTCTTGTTGGAGCCCTTGTTCTGTAGTTTGGATGAAGAGACGGCACAGGCTTTAGCAGATATGGGTTTCGAACTGCAGCAGGTTAGGGGAGGCTTTCTCATTAAGGCTGTACCCTCTCTGCTCCTACTTAGCCGTTCTTTGGACATTATCATCAATGATCTGCAGAGCTTAAGGGGCAACGTTGAGAAGGCAAGAGCAGACCTAGCTTGTAAATCAGCTGTGAAAGCAGGGCAAAAGCTTTCGCCCATGGAAATAGAAGCACTGGTCTCGGAGGGATTGAAAGTGCTTGATGTTAGCTATGATCCCCATGGCAGGCCAGCGGTGGTTAGGCTGGATCAGTATTTGGTGGAGAGGTTGTTTAACAGATGAAAGCAATCATTGCTTATCTGATTCATGACCGCATGAACAATGCTTTCCTGGAGTACGATATTCAAGAAATAAAGGAACTTGCGCATGTTATCGGTTATGACGTTGAGACAGTGGTGGTTCAGAAAAGAGAGCCCGATGTTAAGTACTTCATGGGAGAGGGCAAGGTAAGGGAACTATCAACCTTGGTTAAAGATTTTGGGATTGAGGTGGTCATTTTTAACGAAGAGCTCTCGCCAAGGCAAGTAAGAGCTTTGGAATTAGCACTTGAGCCAGCTGAGGTGTGGGACAGAACCCAAGTAATTCTGGAAATCTTCCGAAGGCGTGCCGTGACCAAGGAAAGCAAGCTTCAGGTGGAGCTAGCCAGACTAAACTATCTGTATCCCAGGATTTATGGGTTGGGTGGAGTTATGTCCCGGTTGGGCGGAGGCATTGGCACTCGAGGTCCTGGCGAAACCAAGCTGGAAATCTTGAAGCGTGTGATCCGGGAACGCATCAGAAAACTTGAAAAGGAACTCAAAGAAGCCGAAGCTCGTAGACAGACAACGAGCAAAAAGAGAGCTCGTAATGCTTTGGAAGTGTCCATTGTAGGTTACACTAATGCTGGCAAATCTACTTTGCTTAATGCTCTTTCCAAGACGTCCAAACCCAGTTACGCTGACGACAAGGTTTTTGCCACCCTGGACACCAGACACAGACGTGTTCTTGATCTGGAAGGAAAACCAGTCATTCTGGTAGACACAGTTGGTTTTGTGAACTTCATGCCAGAAAAAGTATTGGATGCTTTTAAGTCCACTTTGGAGGTTATACGGGATAGTGATCTCATACTCCATGTAATTGATCTCAGTAGTCCCATCATGGATGAACAGGAAAGAACCGTTGTGCGCATTCTTGAAGAATTGGGCGCAGGTGACCGGCCCGTAATTAGGGTTTACAACAAGTTAGATCTTTACCATGGTCCAGTACTTCATGATGGCATTTCCATTTCAGCGCTAAATGGTATTAACCTGGACAAACTAAAGCAAGCACTAGTTTCGGCATTGCTTGCAGCGGATAACGACGTTGTCTATTGATATTGAGTTGGCTGAAGTGCGTTAAACAGTGTCCTGTAAAACGGCATTCACAGCCAAGGCGTACTTGAGCCTCGTTTTGACAATTTCACAGGTTAAAGCATTTTGCCCCCATATGTTTCCGGTGGTGAAGAAGCTGTCTGCGTGACAGCCTCCGCCGCACAAAGCTCTTGCCCAACAACCATGGCAGTGTTTCTTGTTGAGTGCATGGGCTTTAACAAAATCAATGTGTGGTTCTACATGCTTTAGCTCCACATTTCCCATTTTATATGGCTGGACGTTGTCAAATTGGTGGCAAGGAAAGATATCTCCTCGTGGATTCACTGCCAAGAATTCAACGCCAGCACCACATCCAGTAAAACGTCTCACCACTGAAGGTGGGTTCAGGGGATTAAGTTCAAAGTGGTAAAAGTAAAATCTGCTTTCCTTCCCTTCCTTCGCTTGCCTTAAATAGAAGGCCGCTAATGCCTCATATTCCTGCTCAATAATGGGTAAATCCGCCCATGTTATGCTCCATGGCAGCCCTTCACCTATCACTGGTTCCATGGAAATAGTTTTAAAGCCTTGATCCACCAAGAACATGACCGACTTTGAAAAACTCAGCGTTTCATGGGTAAATGTGCCGCGGACATAGTAGTTCTTTCCCTGACGACGGCGCTCCACTTCTCTGAAGACATCAAGTATCCTGTCGTAGGTGCCATTTCCAGCTCTGTCTACTCTAAACTTGTCATGGACTTCCTTAGGGCCATCCAGGGATAATGTCAGATTGACATTGTAGTGATCAAGTACATCCAATTTGTCCGCAGTGAGCAGTAGCCCGTTGGTGGTTAAAGAGAACCTTACTTTTTTGTTCTTTTTGATGGCTTTTTCCGTTGCATATGCCAGCGTTTGTTCCACCATGTTCCACGCAATAAGCGGTTCACCACCAAAGAAATCAATGTCTGCCCATGGAGAGGGACTTTCCATGAGTAGATCCACAGCGTTCTTTGCCACATCAAAATTCATCACAGCTTGCTCTCCGCCATAATCGCCCTGCTGAGCGAAGCAGTATTTGCAAGCCATATTACAGGTGTGAGTCACATTCAGACATAGAGCGCTAAGGTAACGGGGCTTTTCTTCAAGCTGGTTTCGAAGCCACTCCAAGTTGGGTTCCTCGGGTAACTCTGCTTTGAGCTCTTCAGGGCAGGTACCACTCTGCACTTCAGAAAAAACATCCTTGTCAACTTCAAAAAAAGAGCCCGTTTCTTCGTGAACAACGAAGAAACGGCCCAGAAGAGAAAAAGGGTAGAGGCTCACTGCTCAGGTTCGAAGGTTACGTTACTTACCGTTGCTGACGTCTTGCAAGCTGTTTGGCATGCGCCCTTAAAATCTTCGTCCTTTTGTAGCTCGTTCCTTATGATAACTTTGACCATCGTTTGTTTTGCACCTCCTTGGGAACCAATGTTCTTACATATACACATATACATGTGTGTGGAAAACCCACACTTTTATTTTAACATCATAGAAGCCAGGAAAAATACTTGCCCAAGAAACGTTCTGCTTTTTTCTTATAGAGATCCTTGGTGAACTCCGCTGACGTTAATAGGGCTTTTTGTACGAAGTGCTTCTCTTCACGCAGGTCTTTTTGTGCGTTGAGTATGGCATCAGCTGCTCTTTTCCCGCTGCTGCCATCACGCACGGCAAACCATTCTTCTGCCACTGCTTTACGTTTCTCAAAGTATGGGTCCTTCTCCAGTGCTTGTAGGACATAATCCATGAGTAACGTTTGATCACTGGTGTGCAGTGCGTAATTACGTATAACATGTTCTAAACTACTTGGGGTGGTGCTGGGAAATGTTTCTGCTCCGGGTATGTCTGCTAGTACCAAAGGTTTTCCTGCCAAAACAGCATCAAAGATGGCTCCCGAGTAATCAGAAACTACCACATCTGCGGAAGCCAGGAGAGGCAATATGTCAACATCGCCTCCCAGTATTTCCAGTTTTGAGAACACCTTCTTTAGCTCTGTGGCATTGGTTCCATGATGGGTTTTAAGAATCACATTGAAGTTTTCTGCCATTTTGCTTAGAACAGGCAAAACCCAAGATAAAGTTGACAAGTCATCATAGGTTGGCAAATACAATATGGTTTTCTTATCTTGGCTTACCGGATATGGTTCAACTTTGCCATTGAACCAATCATCGAATTTCGGGTTGCCCACCTTCACTGTGGGCCCGTAAAAAGACAGAATGTTTCCGTCGTAGCTGCCATAAACCAGAAACTCGTCAAAAAACATGTTCCACCAACCATAGTTCCACGTGGCTTTGCTCAAGCCATATACCATGCGTACGAACACTTTATCCCGGTTTTCCCTGTAAACCAGAGGCATGAGAAAAGGGCAAACCAGCACGTCAAAGTCTTTTATAACCTGCGGGCTTTCCACGCCGTCGAAAGCGTCTTTGTCTTTGAAGAATTCCCGTGCAGATTTGTATTGCCTGGGATTCGACTCCACCAAAATGTATTTGCTGTCAACCAAATGTTTCTTAACCGGTTCAAATAAGTAGAAGTGGAAGGGTGTGGTGCAGAGAAACCCTATCTGCATATCAGAGTAAACCGAAATGCCTTTGTCAGCCGTTTCCAGCGGTTCGGGTTTAATCCCGCTCTCCATAGCCATTCCAGATGCAGTGTTCTCATCCATTTTGGTGCTCTCTTTTTTATTCCTGCCCATACATCAAAACTACCACCAATTCCCAATGCCAATTTTACTCCAAGTTCCTCTTTGTGCCTGTAAATAAACAAATCCTGCTTTGGAGCACCTGTGGCAACCAACAAAACATCTGCACCACTTTTTCGGATTTTTTCCAAAGCCTGTTCTTCACTTGAATAACCGTGTTCGATGCCGGCCACGTTAAAGTGGTAGCGTTTTGCTAAATTGTCCACCGCTTTTTGAGCCACTCCTGGTTGAGCCCCATAAAAAAAGAACGACAAATTCTCACCCTTGGATAAAAGGTATTCTGCCAGTTCAATACCGGGTTGCCTTTGCAGAGTGTATCCCTTTCTTTTAGCTGCCAAGACAATACCCATACCATCGGGAATAACAAATGCGGCATCAAACAGAGCTTTGTGGAGATCCTTATTGTGCCAGCTATCATAAGCAATTTCAGGGTTTAACGTGATTACTTGTTTAACTGCGTATACCGAGGCATCAGCTTGTATACTATCGTATATTTCAGAAAAGTCGACCTTATCGACCCGAATACCGCAGAAGAAAAAGCTTTTCATTGTATATAATTTTAACATCGGAATAAACTTTGTCGCATTGAGTCCGTAGTAACAACACAGGAGGTGTTCACATGAAGAAGAAAGTCATTATTATGGGGGCTGCTGGACGCGATTTTCACAACTTTAACGTGTTTTTCAGGGACAACGACGAATACGAGGTAGTCGCTTTCACAGCTACTCAGATTCCTAACATTGAAGGTAGGAAGTATCCCACGGAGTTAGCAGGTTCTCTTTATCCAAACGGTATTGACATTTACCCGGAATCCCAGCTTGATGAGCTCATTAAGAAGTTTGATGTGGACTTAGTCGTTTTCAGTTATTCAGACGTGCCTCACGAATACGTGATGCACAGAGCTTCTCAAGCCATGGTTGCTGGCGCTTCTTTCATGCTGCTGGGACCTAAGCAGACCATGGTCGAGTCCAGCAAGCCTGTTATTGCTGTATGCGCTAGCAGGACCGGATCTGGAAAGAGTCAGACCACACGTCGCGTGGTGGAAATACTCAGAGAAATCGGCAAGAAGGTAGTCGTGGTAAGACACCCCATGCCCTACGGTGACTTAGTAGCTCAAAAGGTACAGCGTTTTGCCACCTACGATGATCTGGACTACCACAAGTGCACCATTGAAGAGCGTGAAGAGTACGAGCCACACATTGATCGTGGTGCAGTGGTTTATGCGGGCGTGGATTACGAAGCCATACTCAGACAGGCTGAGCAGGAAGCAGACGTGGTCATTTGGGATGGTGGTAACAACGATTTTCCATTCTACAAACCCGATCTCATGATTACCGTTGTTGACCCGCACAGGCCTGGTCATGAAATCACCTATCATCCAGGTGAAGTGAATGTGCGCATGGCTGATGTGGTTGTCATAAACAAAGAGGACACTGCGAACTTTGAGGACATTGAAGAAGTCAGAGAAAACGTGCGTCAAGTGAATCCAAAGGCAATTTTCATTGATGCAGCTTCTCCACTTTTTGTGCAAGACGTCGCCAATATTGCAAATAAGCGTGTCGTTGTCGTAGAAGATGGTCCCACTCTGACACACGGCGGCATGTCTTATGGAGCTGGTTACATTGCTGCCATAAAGTACGGAGCGACTGAGATTGTCTCTCCGAAGCCTTATGCAGTTGGTACCATCGCTGAGACCTATGAAAAGTATGGACAAGTAGAAGAGGTACTTCCAGCCATGGGCTACAGTGAGCAGCAGATTAAGGACCTCGAGGAGACCCTCAACCGAGTTCCTGCTGATGTTATCGTGTCTGGAACTCCTATCAACATAAGCAGATTGGTCAAAGTTAATAAGCCCATAGTACGCGTCATGTATGAACTTGAAGAAATTGGGAAACCCACACTTAAAGACGTCATCATGGAGAAGATGAGGTGGTAATGTGTCTGTAAAGCTGAAAGGTAGAGACTTGCTCTCCATTGCTGATCTCACCGAAGAGGAGTTTTGGGAGCTTCTGGAATTCGCAAAGCTGCTTAAGTTGGAGACCTTAGCAGGGAAGAGGCATGAGTACTTGAAGGGCAAGACCCTTGCCATGATATTTCAGAAGCCTTCCACGAGGACTCGTGTGGCTTTTGAAGTGGGTATGTACCAGTTGGGTGGCTACGCACTTTATCTGTCCTCCAACGACATGCAGCTAAGGCGCGGTGAAACCATTGCTGACACAGCTCGTGTCCTAAGCCGATTCGTGGACGGCATCATGGCAAGAGTGTTTGATCACCAGGACGTAGTGGATCTGGCGAAATACGCTAACGTACCAGTCATCAACGGCTTATCCGATGAAGAGCACCCCAGCCAAGTATTGGCAGATTTCTTAACAATTTGGGAGAAATTCGGCACACTCAAAGGTCTGAAGTTGGCATATGTGGGTGACGGCAACAATGTTACTCATTCGCTACTCCTCGCTGCAGGCTTAGTGGGTATGGACATTTCAGTTGCTACTCCAGAAGGTTACGAGCCTAAACCCTTTTACGTGGAAAAAGCAAAGGAGTTAGCTGCAAAACATGGAAGCTCTGTTCAAGTACTAAGAGATCCTGTGGAAGCTGTTACTGGAGCTAACGCTGTTTACACCGACGTTTGGGCTTCCATGGGTCAAGAAGCAGAGCACGAGGAACGCCTTAGGATATTCAAACCATATCAGGTTAATCCAAACCTGATGAGCCATGCGGATAAACATGCCATATTTCTTCACTGCTTGCCTGCTCACCGCGGCGAAGAAGTAGTTGATGAAGTGGCTGATAGTCCACAATCTGCCATCTTTGATGAGGCAGAGAACAGGCTTCACGCACATAAAGCCATTTTGGCCATGTTAATGGGAGATTAGCTCACATGAAGGTAGTTCTTGCCTTGGGTGGAAACGCTCTTCAACTTCCAGATGGGCCAGATGGCATTGAGGGGCAGCAGTACGCAGCTGAGCGTACTGCTGCTCAGCTTTTACGGCTGGTAACGGACAAGAGCATAAACCTGGCCATAACGCATGGCAATGGGCCACAAGTGGGTACAGAGCTTCTGCGTCATGATAAAGCCAAGGACGTGGTTACGCCTTTTCCTCTAGACGTCTTAGATGCTACCACTGAAGGTTACATTGGCTATGTTTTACAGAACGCTTTTCGCAATGCGGTAACGTTGGCAAAAGAGAAGAGAAGCTTTGTTTCCTTAGTAACACAGGTAGTGGTTGACAAAGACGATCCCGCCTTTAATAATCCCAGCAAGTTCGTAGGCCCTATTTACGATTACGAGACTGCTATGCGGCTTCAAGCTGAAAAAGGTTGGGTATTCAAGGAAGATAAGGGCAGAGGATACAGGCGTGTGGTACCATCTCCCATGCCCCGCAGAATCGTTGAGCTGGGCTCCATCAAGGTTTTGATGGAAGCAGGCATCGTGCCCATCACAGTGGGTGGCGGTGGCATACCCGTTGTGGAACAAGAGGGAATTTTACGGGGAGTGGAAGCTGTTATCGACAAGGACCTTGCTTCTTCTCTCTTAGCAGTGGAGCTAAAAGCAGAACTTTTTGTCATACTGACTCAGGTGGATAAGGTTTACATTAATTACAAGAGTGATCACCAGCAGCCCATTGAAAGGGCTAACTTGGATTACTTAAGAGAGCTTTATGATGAAGGCCACTTTCCTGCTGGATCCATGGGGCCTAAGATTCTTGCCGCCATTAAGTACTTAGAAAATGTCGATGGACAGGTGGCAATTGGGTCGTTGGAGGAAGCGGAAGCCGTAGTAAGGGGTGTAGCTGGTACAATAATTTACCGATGATGAACACTTTCTTACCGAGTGTGGGAACAATTCTGGGTGCCGTCATCGATGTGGCTTTGGTGACGGCATTATTGTATTGGCTTTTGTCCAGCATTTACGGGACCAGGGGCTATCATTTGGCACGTGGTCTTCTGATCATATTAGCCAGTTTGGCTGTTCTAAGTTGGCTGGGTAAACTGTTTTCATCTTTGCAGCTAACCACTTGGCTGTTCAAGAACGTTGCTACCATGATGATCTTTGCCATTCCTGTGATCTTTCAGCCAGAACTAAGGCGGGCTCTGGAAGAATTCAGCTTGGATCCGTTTAAGAATGTGTTCAAGCCTGTTGCCGAATACGACATAAAGCGTGTCATTAGTGAAGTGGTCAGGGCAGTAGAGCTTCTGTCAGCAAATCGCACAGGTGCCTTGATTGTTTTTGAGGGCAAAGTGGGTCTTAAGGACATCATAGAGCAATCGGGAACTATTTTAAATGCACAGGTTTCGGCAGATTTGCTTCTGTCCATATTTAATACCAGAAGTCCACTTCATGATGGTGCTGTGGTCGTAAAAGAAGACCGCATTGTGGCTGCACGTGTCATACTGCCTCTTGCTGATAGGCGCGATGATCGTATTGGAACACGACACCGAGCAGCCATCGGCATAACTGAGGAAACTGATGCAGTGGCGTTGGTAGTCTCTGAAGAAACTGGTATTATAAGCTTTGCCTATAAGGGTCACCTGACCAGGTATGTGGAGCTGAAAGACCTGCCTTTCATATTAGAATCTTTCATATCTTCGGGTGGAAACCATGGAAAATAACAGCAGGAGAAAATTTAAGTTTTCTGATAAGACAAAGTTACTGTTACTTTCTTTTCTCATTGCCTTGGGATTGTGGTCGTCGGTGGCTGCAGGAAGCTTGCCTGTGCGTGTCAGTGAACAGGTGGAGGTTCTGCAGGTTAATGGCCAAGCCAATTGGTACTACGAGGTCACACCAGCGGTGGTTGAAGTCACTTACGAAGTACCGCTCATAGGTCAGAAGGAAGCACCTGTGGTGTTTGTGCGTCTCGATCAGGCGAAATGGGGAGATCAGGAACTTACTTTGCAAGCTTTTGCCCCCATATCTGGCAGAGTGATTTCCATAAATCCAAGCAAGGTGAAAGTCCACGTGGAACCCATTGTCAGCAAGCTCATGCCGGTGAACTTACTCAACATGAAAGTGGAGCCAGGGCAGGTCATTGTCACAGGTCCTGAGACAGCTGTGGCAAAGGTGGCTGACATAAAAACTGAAAGCCCTGTTTCTGGTGCTGAAGTCATGCAGTTAAAAGCCGTTGCCGTGGATAAATCAGGTAACGTGGTGGAGAACGTTAAAATAAGTCCTGACTTACTTACTGTGACAATTCAGCAGGCGAAAGATATCGTAACCATGCAGGTTGCCGTGCTTCCGCAGTTTGATGTACCACCAAACGTTTTTCTTAAGAGTTATTCTGTGAGACCACGGGTAGTTACCGTGCAGGGTACAGCCAGTGCTTTGCAGTCTGTGGCTTTCATTCAGACTTCACGCGTGACGGTGGGTGCTGGCAGTGGTTCAGCAAAAGCATCTCTTCAGCTGCCAGACGGTGTTGAGCTACTGGAGGGTGAAAGCCAGTGGGTAACAGTGTCTTACTCTGCGGAGCGCATGGTGTCAGGCGAATTCATATTGGAAGGTGGCGTTTACAGATTTCTGTGTCCGGAATCCGTACAACTAACAGCTTCCGACATTGTTGTGACTGCCACCGGCGTTGACTACCCTCCGACTTGCATATTCCTGGGAAAAGGAGGCAACTTCTGATGCCAAATATGTTTGGAACTGACGGAATTCGTGGTCGCTCTAACAAGGAGAT
This sequence comes from Coprothermobacter sp., assembly GCA_012842545.1. Classification (GTDB taxonomy): domain Bacteria; phylum Coprothermobacterota; class Coprothermobacteria; order Coprothermobacterales; family Coprothermobacteraceae; genus Coprothermobacter. The sequence goes on along the minus strand of DUSQ01000054.1, from coordinate 14,948 downwards.
GACGGCTCAGCTGGCTTACAAGCTGGGGAAAGCCATTGCGATTTTGCTAAACGAAGCAACGGTGAAGAGAAGCAGACCACTGGTTGGCGTGGCACAAGATACGCGAACGTCCAGCAACATGCTTTTTGCGGCTTTAAGTTCAGGCTTGATGGCTTATGGTGCTGATGTGCTTTATTTTGGTGTACTTCCCACTCCTGGTTTATCCATGTTGACGCGCCGGTTTGGAGCAGATGCCTCGGTCATGGTATCGGCTTCCCACAATCCCATGGAGGACAACGGGCTAAAGGTGCTCAATAGCTTGGGTTTGAAAATGCAGGAACCGGAAGAAGAATTACTTGAACGACTCATGGAAAGCGATCATGAGCCCGTTTCTTGGGACCGCATTGGTCAGCTTCATTACGTCTCAAATAGCACAGAGCTTTACGGCGATGAGATCTTGGAAAAAACCCATTTGATGCTGGATCAGGTGCCTATTGTGGTGGACGTAGCTCACGGTGCCACCTATGGTGCTGCTCCTTATGTTCTTCAAAAAGCCGGAGCGCGGGTTCACACGCTCTTTGCAACTCCTGATGGCTACTGGATTAACCATGGTTGTGGAGCCACTAATTTAGGACCCCTCACGGAAGTTGTGAAAACCATGGGTGTGCCCTTGGGCTTCGCTTTTGACGGTGACGGCGATAGGGTAATGGCTGTGACTAGTAGTGGCCGAGTCTTGGATGGTGATGACCTCATGGCTATCATTGTTAAGTACCTTTTAGGAAAAGGGCTCTGGGATCCAAAGTTGGTAGTTGGAACGCTCATGACCAATAGTGGTTTCGAAGAATTTCTCAATAACATGGGTGGGGAGCTTGTCAGAACCAATGTGGGAGACAAATATGTTTCCGACTGTATGCGAGAAAACGGTGCCTTATTGGGTGGCGAACCTTCCGGCCATGTGATCTACACACCGGTGAATTTGACCGGCGACGGCATTGGCATCATGGCAACGGTTCTAAGTATTCTTTACCAAACGGGGGAGTCGCCCGAAGAGCTTCTAAAGGACGTCCAAAAGAAAACTCAAAAAACGGTTAACGTGCCTTTGGGACAGCGGGTAAACGGTTCCAGCTTTGATCTTGCGCAGTTCCCTGAACTGCAGGAAGTGGTTCAGGACTTCAGCCAACAGGGCATGAGGATTGTGCTACGACCTTCTGGCACGGAACCACTTCTTAGGGTCACCATTGAAGGTGACGACGAGCAAGTAGCACAGGCTCTTGATACCATTGTGCCACTTGTGGAACGTATTTTTAAAGGGTGATTAGAACATGTGCGGAATAGTGGGTTATGTGGGTCCGAAGAACGCCTACGACGTGGTCATTGAATCACTAAAAAAGCTGGAATACAGAGGATACGACAGCAGTGGTGTGGCACTAAAAACTGATAAAGGTATTTTCATTGCGAAGAAGAAAGGACGCATATCCGAACTGGAAAAGGACTTTCCTGCTGTTCCTCAGTCCAACATGGGCATTGCTCACACTCGGTGGGCAACTCATGGTGCTCCAAAGGACGAAAATGCGCATCCTCACACCGATTGCACGGGGACCATAGCCGTGGTGCACAACGGCATCATCGAGAATTACAGAGAACTGAAAGCGTATTTAGCTGAAAGAGGGCATAAGTTCTCCTCTGAAACCGACACAGAGGTTGCGGCGCACCTTTTAGAGGAGTTTTACGATGGTGACCTTTTCTCCACGCTGCTGAAGATTCTGCCACTGCTTAAAGGTGCGTTCGCTCTTGCCATTATTAGTCAAAAAGAGGATCGCATTTTGGCTGTGAGACAGGATTCTCCGCTGGTGCTCGGGTTGGGTCGTGGTGAAAATTTCTTGGCTTCTGACATACCAGCATTGCTTTCTCATACCCGGGAATTCGTCATAATGGAGAACGGTCAAATTGCTGACATCCGTGCCCAGCACGTGGAACTTTACGATTTCGAGGGCAATGCCATTCCAATAAAAATTACCAAGGTGGATTGGGACGAGAAACAGGCAGAAAAAGGTGGTTATGACCACTTCATGATAAAAGAGATCATGGAACAAGACGAAGCCATAAGAAGCACCCTTTTAGGGCGCGTGGATCATGGAAAAGTTAAGCTCGAAGAACTTGAACCGCTTCGTGATAAGCTGTCGCAGGCGGAGCGGGTCTACATCACAGCTTGTGGGACGGCTTACCATGCTGGCATGGTTGGGGCATACCTACTAAGGCACATTGCTGGTTTGGACGTGGAAATTGAAGTGGCAAGTGAATTCAGGTACGCAAAACATCATTGGCGTGAAAACTCCGTGGGGTTGGTTATTAGTCAGTCGGGTGAGACTGCTGACACACTGCAAGCTCTTAGAATGATGAAAGCCAATGATATTCCTGTCATTGCCGTGGTAAACGTGGCGGGGAGTTCCGTTTACCGAGAAGCAGATGCATCACTGCTAACACAGGCTGGACCAGAGATTGCAGTGGCTTCCACTAAAGCTTACAGCACCCAGTTGGTGGTCTTGTATTTGTTTGCTCTGTACATGGCAAAGTTAAGAGGGCTATTAACCGAGGAAGAAGAAGAGAGCATTTTGAAAGAGCTTTGGAGCATGCCTGACAAGGTGAAGCAAGTGCTGAGTGGGGCAGAAAGCATCAGGAGAATAGCACAAGATACCTACAATGCTAAGGACATCTTCTTCATTGGGAGGCAATTGGATTACATGCTTGCCTTGGAGGGATCTTTGAAACTAAAGGAGATTTCTTACATTCACAGTGAGGCTTTTCCTGCAGGGGAGCTCAAGCATGGCCCACTGGCGTTGGTCACAGCAGACACTCCCACTGTGGCAATTATCATGCAAGAGGACATTCTTGAAAAAACCCTTAGCAATGTCTCTGAGGTAAAAGCGCGTCAAGGTGACGTTTTCTTGCTGGGTTTTGAGCATGATAGAGAAATGCTGAAAGATATTGGACGGTGGTCGTTTTTTGTTCCTGACACCTTGCCTATGCTGGCACCACTGATTGGGATCCCCGTACTTCAGTTATTTGCTTACTACAACGCTGTTTTGAGGGGTACTGACGTGGACAAGCCACGAAACTTAGCAAAATCCGTAACTGTGGAATAACAAAGAAGTGTTTTTGCGTCCGCGTGTCCACTTACGAGGTAACCTTAACTCCGACATAACGGAAAACAAATTAAAATATACATACATACATACGTGTGTGTGATGAGAACAACATCGCTCATAATGGCAATAGCATCACGTGTTGCACATTTGACTGTGGGTTTTCCGCATTTAAATGTGCGTGCATGTGCAAATATGAATGAATGAAAGAGAATCTTTGACAGATCAAGAATATAACAGTAATTAACAGGAGGCGAGCAAAATGGGACGCTATTACGTTACCACACCCATTTACTATGTTAACGCTGAACCACATGCAGGAAGTGCCTATACCACAGTTTATGCTGATGCCTTAGCTCGGTATCACAGGCTCATAGGAGATAAGACGTTTTTTCTCACTGGTACTGATGAACATGGCCAGAACATTCTCAAAGTGGCCAATGAAAAAGGCTTGAACCCGCAGGACTTCGTGGATCAGATGGCTCAGAAGTTCAAAGACACCTGGAAGTTCATGCATATTTCCAATGACGATTTCATACGTACCACGGAGCCACGTCACGAAAAAGTGGTCCAGCTAACCATTGAAATCATGTATGAGAAGGGGGACATCTACTTAGGAACATATCAGGGTTGGTACTGTTCCAAGTGCGAAACCTACTATGGTGAAAATGAACTGGAAAATGGAAATTGCCCCATTCACAAAACACCCGTAGAGTTCGTTTCTGAGGAGTCGTACTTCTTTAAATGGAGCAAGTACCAAAATCTCTTGGTGGAGCTTTATACGAATAACCCAGAATTTGTGGTTCCCACCACCAGGTTGAATGAGATCAAATCCTTCGTGGAGAGGGGACTAAAGGACATATCAGTCACCAGAACCAGTGTGCCGTGGGGTATTCCTGTGCCTTTTGATGCGAAGCACACCGTCTATGTGTGGTACGATGCTCTCGTAAACTACATCTCGGCTCTGGGATACACTGGCTCAGGCGAGAAAATGGAGTTTTGGCCGGGTGTGCACCTCATTGGTAAGGACATACTCAGGCATCATGCCGCTTTATGGCCTGCCATGCTTATGAGTTTGGAACTGCCAGTACCCAAGCGCGTGGTGGCTCATGGTTGGTGGCTGGTCTCTGGGCAGAAGATGTCGAAAAGTGTTGGCAACATATTCAGCCCTCAGGATTTAGTCACCCACATAGAAAATGCTGTGGGGTTGACTGAGGAAATTGCCGTGGATGCTCTTCGTTATTTCATGCTGGCAGCAGGACCTCAAAAAGATGATGCTGATCTTTCTTTGGAGGCACTTTGGACTACCTACAACGCTGATTTGGCAAATGACTATGGCAACCTGCTTCACCGTGTGCTCGGCTTCATGAAAAAGAAAGGTATTGACTCTGCGCCAAAGATGACAGGTCAGCGCTACAGCCGAGTGGCTGCAGTGGTGGAAGACTGCCTTAATAAGTACCACGCAGCCTATGAAAAGGAAGATGTGCAAAGCGCGTTAAGTAGCGCCATGGACCTGGTAAAGTTTCTGAATGATTTCCAAGATAAAGAGAAACCATGGACTCTCAGCGGTGACGAGCTCACAGAGTTCCTGTACAGCGTGCTTGAAGCTTATCGCATTGCCACTACCATGCTCAGCCCTGCCATTCCTTCAGCGTCGCAGCTGGTGGCACATACCTTGCGAACGCAGCTTTCTCTCGCCTTTGGTCAATGCAGTGGTTTCAATCCGGATTTAACTCAACCGCCCTTGTTCCCACGTTACAGGGAAGACAAGCAGGGCGATACTATTAGAAGTGGTAGTAGCGGGGGAGAGGATAAGGGCGAAGCCAAAGAACAAGTAAATGAAACCAATTCAGGTCAAGGTCCATCGTTGGCTGAAGTAAAACCCGTGGTGGACTATGAGACTTTCAGCAAGCTGGATCTGCGTATAGCACTTGTGGAAAGCGCAGAACGCGTACCAAAGAGTGACAAGCTCATAAAACTCTCTGTGGATTTAGGTCCTTTGGGGAAACGCACCATTGTGGCTGGAATTGGTCTTAAGTACGAGCCTGAGGATTTGGTGGGAAGGCGTATTGTGGTGGTAACAAACCTTCAGCCGAGAAAGCTCATGGGCGTTTTGTCTGAAGGCATGCTTTTAGCAGCCACAGGAGAAGATGGTCTGCCCAATCTGTTGGCTGTTGATGGAGAGCCTGCTCCGGGTACCAGAATAAAATGAGTAACGATTTTTTAGATAAAACCAAACACTGTTCTTTAGTTGACGCCCATGCGCACTTGCAGGATCCCGCCTACGATGAAGATAGGCAAGAAATACTAGAAAAGGTAAGGCAGAAACTGCTCAGCTTCACATGGGTTGGGTATGACATGGAGTCGTCGCAGAAAGCTTTGCAGTTAAGACAACCGAAGGAGCCGGTAGCGGTGGGTGTTCACCCCCATAATGCCGTGGGCCCTTTGGAGGACGTGCTTAAAGAGTTTGAAAGCATTTACCAGGAAGCTGATGCTGTTGGCGAGATTGGCTTAGATACTGTTAGGTCTCAAACCACTCCTGAGGACCAGCTAATGTGGTTTCGTCGTCAGGTGGAAATAGCTCTTTATTACCGTAAACCCATAGTAATTCATGAAAGAGAAGCATTCCCTTATGTCATGGACGTACTGAGCAGCTACCATCCCCTGCACGTTCCCGTGGTACTGCATTGTTTTTCTCATGGTCCCGGTGAGGCTTTAGAGGCTCTTAAGAACGACTTTTTTCTGTCTTTCACGGGCAATATTACCTATCCCAAGTCAGATGAACTTCGGTCTGCTCTTAAGGTGGTGCCTTTGGATCACCTTCTTTTAGAAACGGACAGTCCCTATTTACCTCCTCAAATAATCAGGGGTAAACGCAATGATCCCACTTACGTCCAGCAGGTTTACGAAAAGGCAGCTGAGGTGAAAGATGTGCCCATGGATCAGCTTTGCCAAGTTTTATGCAAAAACTTTGTTTACGTGTTTGGTATTTCATTGACTTGTTCTGAAGTAGTTGAGTAAAAGCATTGTTAATGTTATATTAAATGTGAGAAGATTAACATAATGCCATTCGTCATCCTGTGGTGGCGAATGAGGAGGTGACACTTTTGGGAAACTTTTCTGTATCCGTGGATACCAGGCTTTGTAAAGCCTGTGGATTGTGTATAATGGTGTGCCCCAAGAAGGTATTTGAACTGAGAGCCCCCGATGGTAAAAGTGTTCCCGTGCGAGAAGGGGAATGCATTGGGTGCACCCAGTGTTTTAACATTTGCCCTGATTTTGCAATCACGGTTTACAAGAAGGAAGGTGTTCGGGCTTGAGTAGAATAATCATGGGCGACGTGGCATGTGCCATGGGCGCCATCGACGCAGGTCTGAAGTTTTATGCCGGATACCCCATCACACCCTCCTCTGAAATTGCAGAAACCCTGTCAGAGCTTCTCCCTAAACACCAGGGCATCTACCTGCAGATGGAGGATGAAATTGGCAGTATCATGGCTGTCATTGGTGCATCCTATGCGGGCTATCCTGCCATGACTGCCACCAGTGGGCCAGGTTTTTCGCTCATGCAGGAAGCCATTGGTTACGCTGCCATGGCTGAAATTCCCATAACCATTGTTGATGTCATGCGAGCTGGTCCTTCAACTGGCCTCGCTACTCAAATCGGTGAAGGGGATCTCATGCAAGCCATTTGGGGAACTCACGGTGATCATCCCGTGGTTGTATTTTCTCCAGGTAATGTCAGAGAATTTTACATCTATACCCAGAAAGCCCTTTACTGGGCTGAGAAACTTCGCGTACCAGCCATTGTTTTAGCTGATGAAGTAGTGGGTCACATGAGAGAGAACGTGGAATTTCCGGAGCCCATAACGATTCCCACCAGAACAGTACCTGACATTCCCCCTGAGAAATACCTTCCTTACGCCACTGTAAACGGTGATCCGGTGTCTTTACCACCGTTGGGGCATGGCTACTTGTGGCACGTTACGGGTTCTGCTCACGGAGAAGATGGTTTTCCCACCATAAAGCCGGATAAAGTAAAAGCCTTATTAGACAGACTTAACACAAAAACGGAAAGGCACCGTAAGGAGCTTATCGAGTACGAAACTTATGAGCTAAATGATGCGGAAACACTGGTGATCAGTTTTGCTTCCATGGGCAGAGTGGCTAAGGGCGTTGTGGTGGAACTTCGTAGCCGGGGACACAAAGTTGGATTAGTTCGTCCTTTTACCATGTGGCCATTCTTCAAAGAGGAGCTCAGGGACATTGTTAGCCACGTTAAACCTAAGAAAATCGTCATACCGGAGATAAACTACGGACAGCTCAGACTCCTGGTGGAGTGGGCTTTGAAAGGCTTTGATGTTCCCGTTTTGGGCGTAAATGTTGTAAATGGTGATCTCATCCCGCCCGAGCTAATTGAGGAGGCGATTCTCCATGGCTAACACAGGCAGCAACCAAAATGCCAATAACGAGGTTAATCTGATGCCCATGTCCGAGGCTCCTGATAAATGGTTAAGAAAGCAGTACTTACCGCACATTTGGTGCCCGGGATGCGGTATTGGTACCATTCTAAGGCAGGTCATTGAGCAGTTCACAAAACTGGGATGGCGTAATGACGAGGTTGTCTTTGTCACCGGTATTGGTTGTACTGGTAGGGCATCGGGTTATGTAAATGCACAAACGCTTCACACCATACACGGTAGGGCACTACCCACTGCCACCGGTATAAAAATGGCTCGACCTGACATGCACGTAGTTGCCATGTTGGGCGACGGAGACGGCGTGGGTATTGGTGGTAACCACTTCATTCACGCAGCAAAGCGCAACATCGGAATCACTGCCATTGTGGTTAACAACCGCATCTATGGAATGACAGGTGGCCAAGTGTCACCTACCACACCCTCAGGAGCGAAATCCAGTACTACTCCTTATGGAAATGTGGAACCAGCCATGGATGTGAGCAAGCTGGCCCTGGGAGCCGGTGCCACTTTTGTTGCCAGAGCGCATACGGCAAACCCTGTGTATTTGGGACAGTTAATCAGGAGGGCATTGGAGCACGACGGATTCAGTGTGTTGGAGGTTCTATCTCAGTGCCCGACCTATTTCGGCCGTTTTAACGGCATGCCAGATCCTGTGCAAATGCTGGAGTGGTTTAAGTCCAATACATTCATGGCTAAGAGCCCCTACGATGAAAAGGAAGGCAAAATACCCGTTGGGGTTTTCAGAGACGATAAAGAAACGCCGGAGCTGAGCAAGAGCTACCGAAAACTTTGGGAGGAATAGTGCCATGAGACGAGAAGTTTACATAGTTGGGTCTGGAGGTCAGGGAGTGGTCCTCATGGGCGCGCTTTTGGCTGAGGCTTACGCATTGAAGAACTGGAACGTGGTGCAGACAGTGGTTTACGATGCCGCACAAAGGGGTGGCTTAGCACGGGCTGAAGTGGTCATGAGTGATGGAGAGATTTATTATCCAAAGGTGCGCAAAGCCGATGTAGTAGTGGCTTTCTCGGCTGATGCTTTACCAGGAGCTAAACCGAAAATGAGTGAGCACACCGTCATTTTAGCTGATGAGAGTCTAAAAAACAAAGGCGTAGAGGATCTGGGGTTCAAAGTGATTTACGTGCCCTTTGAACGTTGGGCAAGGGAAGAGCTTCACAGTGCTCGTGTCATGAACATGGTGGCTTTGGGCTACTGCTTAAGGACCCTTGGCGACATCAGCTTGGAAGAAGTTGAAAAAGCGTTAAAAGAACGATTTAAAGGAGATTTATTCAAGTTAAACATGGCTGCCGTTAAAATTGGGCTGGAAGCAAGTGAATTTTAATTTTTGAGTGTTTATTCTCATTAGGAGGCGGTTGAACATGGAGTACGCTGAAAGCCCGGTTATCATTGATGTGAAGGGACGCATGGTCCTTGATTCCAGAGGTAATCCCACCGTGGAAGCCACCGTCGTTTTGGAGGATGGGACCATGGGATCAGCAGCTGTGCCCTCAGGTGCTTCCACAGGCAGCAGGGAAGCTCTGGAACTGCGCGACAACGGTAAGGAGTTCGGTGGTAAAGGTGTGGACCAGGCTGTTGCCAACGTAAATGAGGCTTTAGCAGAGGTGGTCATCGGCATGGATGCTTATGATCAAGCTGCCATCGACATGGCCATGATTGAAGCAGATGGTACGGAGAATAAATCCAAGCTGGGAGCTAATGCCATCTTGGCTGTCTCCTTGGCAGTGGCTCATGCTTCTGCAAAGTCGCTGGGTTTGCCCCTTTTTGCCTACCTTGGTGGTGTTCAAGGAAAAGTGTTACCCATTCCTCTCATGAACGTGATAAATGGTGGGGTACATGCTGATAGCGGTTTGGATTTTCAAGAATTCATGATTGTACCAGCTGGTTTTGAAACTTACAGCGATGCCCTCAGGGCAGGTGCCGAAGTTTACCAGGTACTTAAGACTGTACTTAAGAAACAAGGTTACCGAATTGCTGTGGGTGACGAAGGAGGTTTTGCACCCAATTTACCAAACCACAAAGCGGCTTTAGAAGTTTTGGTAGAAGCCATCAAAACAGCTGGTTATGAACCCGGCAAGCAGGTTTTCTTGGCATTGGATGCTGCAGCATCGGAGTTCTACGATGGCACTACGTACAAATACGAAGGTAGACAGCTTTCTTCCAAGGACATGCTTGCTGTTTACGAGGAAATGGTTTCGCAGTATCCCATAATTTCCATTGAGGACGGCATGGCTGAGCAGGACAAAGAGGGCTGGAAGTTAATCACTGAGAGTTTGGGTGGCAAAGTCATGTTAGTGGGTGACGATGTGTTTGTTACAAATCCCAAAATATTTGCCAAGGGTGTGGAAGACGGTATTGCTAACGCCATTCTGATTAAGCTGAACCAAATTGGTACTTTAACTGAAACGCTGGATGTCATTCGCACAGCTCACTTGGTGGGTTACCGCTGCATCATTTCACACCGTTCAGGTGAGACAGAAGATACCACCATTGCTCATTTGGCAGTTGCAGCCAATGCCGGTTTCATAAAGACTGGCGCACCAGCCAGATCAGAACGAGTGGCAAAATACAACGAACTGCTTCGAATCCAGGAATACTTAGGTGATGGAGCCGTCTATTTTGGAAAAGTATTCCCTTGGTGGAAAGCAGTAAAACGTTGAATTTGAGGTGAGTGATTTAGAATGAAAGAATTTCTCGTGGCTTCTGCCAGCGAGATTCTCAGCGGAAGCGTCACAGATGCTTATTTTGAAAGAACAGAGGAGATCCTCTCGAAAGCGGGTAAAAACCCTGAAGTTGTCATGGAGCTTCACGTCAAACAATTTCCTTCACCTGATTACGGGTTTGGGGTGCTGGCAGGTACTTACGAGGTGATGAAGCTTCTTGAAGGTTTGCCCGTAACCGTGGAAGCCATGGAAGAAGGTAGTTTATTCTTCCCAGGTGAACCCGTAATGAACATCAGAGGACCCTACCTTAGTTTCGGAAAGCTTGAGACAGCCATTATTGGTTTTGTGGCTTTCATGTCCGGTGTAGCCACCAAGGCTGCACGCTGTAGAGTGGCTGCATGGGATAAGAAAATGCTCAGTTTTGGCACTCGGCGCATGCATCCTGCAGTGGCACCGGCCATTGAATACAGTGCCTACATAGGTGGCATGGATGGTGTCAGTAACACAGCTGGTGCTCGCAGACTGGGTATTCCAGCTGCTGGTACCATGCCCCACGCTCTGGTTTTGGCTCTGGGAGGGGACCCTGCAACGGCTTTTGAGTATTACGACAAGTACCTTGATCCTTCAGTGCCGCGAATCATGCTGGTGGATACCACGGGAGCTCCCTTCAACGAAACTATGGAGGCTGCGAGAATACTTGGTCCCAAGCTGGAGGGCATACGTCTTGACACAAAGGATTTAGCTTACATTCTTTCCAGTATTAGATGGGAGCTAGATCGTATGGGGCTAAAGAACGTGGCTTTTTGGATCAGCGGCGGCATCGACGAGTACGAAATTCCCATTTATGCACCCATGGTGGAAGGATTCGGAGTGGGCACAAAGATTGCAAATGCACCCGTGTTCGACTTCGCCTTGAAGATCGTTGAAGTGGATGGAGAACCAAAAGCCAAGTTCTCAAATACACCCGGCCATAAGAATGTTTGGCGCACGGAGTCTCATGATGTGGTTTCGTTGTGGGATTCTCAGGTGAACGAAGGTAGAAAAATACTCGAGCCCGTACTGGATCAAGGTGTACCAATAAAGGAGCAGAAATCCCCTCAAGAAGTTAGAAGCTTTGTACTTTCTCAGCTTGAAGAATTACCACTGGGAGTTAAAAACATTAAGTCTCCATCAAAGTGGGAAGTAATTTACAGCGCTAGGCCCTAAAGGCCTGGCGCTGTTGTCTTAAGAAGTTATAAACGTCCTGAGTTTTTCCAGTTATGAGCAATATGTCTGAATCCTTTACCACGTAGTCACGATTTCCCAGAATAAAATCTTGAGCACTTTTAACTCCAACTATGAGAATTCCGTATTTGCTAGGCACACTTAAGTCACTGAGTTTCTTGCCTACCCAAGTGCTGGGTGGTTTTAACTCGGCCATGACTAAATCTGTGTAAATTCCCATGACGTCGTAAATATGTCCTTCAAGAAGCTGGTAAGCAGCTCTTACACCGCTTTCAGCTGCTGGCATGATGATTTTTTCCACACCCAGTTTTCTTAGCAGTCTGGCTTGGAGTTCTGTGTTCGCCCGTGCCACCACCTTAATGCCCTCTTCTAACAGTTCCATGGAAAGCAGAGCTGAAAGGTCAAGCTCAGAAATGGCAACCACAGCGAAATCCACGTTTCGTATGCCCAGCGACATAAGGTCGCTTTTTGTCATCTTGTAAAGGTCTGCCTGTGCTGCAACTACCAAATACGGTGATATCTCCTTGATCACTGTTTCATCTTTGTCCACCCCAATAACTTCGTGTCCCAGTTCTGCCGCTGTTTTTGCGAAGGCGCTACCAAATCTGCCCAGTCCCAAGACTGCTACGCTTTTCTTTGCCACAGTGTATTACCTCCTTGTTTGTTACCCTACAATTATATCCTCTTCTGGATAAGTGTAGCTTGGTAGTTCTGGCCTGAATATGTAGCCGGTCAAGATGGTGAATACGCCAACGCGTCCCACAAACATGGTAAGTATGAGAACCAGTTTTGATGCAGCAGACAGGTGAGGAGTAATGCCCGTGGTTAGTCCCACTGTTCCCAATGCTGAAAATACTTCAAAGGCGATTTGATGCAAGTGTAAAACCGGTTCAAAAACGGACAAAAGAACTATGCTGATTACTGCTATGGTCAAGTTTAGGATCAATATGGCGTTAGCGGTGTCCAAAATGGACCATTTAATGGTGCGGTGAGCCACATGTACCCTGCTTGAACCTGTCAGTACAGCCTTTATGTATTGGAATACGCTGAAAAACGTTGTAGTCTTTATACCACCTGCTGTACCACCTGGGGAACCTCCGATGAACATGAGCAGCATGGTGATTAGCAATGTGGGTAAAGTGGCATAACCGTGGTTGATAGTGGAAAAACCAGCTGTTCTTGGTGTCACACTTTGAAACAATGCTGCCAGTATTTTCCCCTGCAGGCTGAGTGGACCCAAAGTTTTTGGGTTGTTCCACTCAAGAACACCGATTAGCAAAGCTCCTGAAACTATGAGCACAAGCGTAACGCTCAGTACTATGCGCGTGTGCAGCGAGAAATAGAATTTCTTTTGCCTTATTTTTTGGAAAATTTCAGACCAGACAACAAAGCCCAAGCCACCGGCAATAATAAGACCCATTATGGTCAGGTTTACAACCGGGTTCTGGGCAAATTCACTCAGGGAGCGGTACCCGCCATGCATGTCAAAACCAGCATTGTTGAAAGCGCTCACAGAATCAAAAATGGATACCCAAATTCCACCTGCCAGTCCTCTCGAGTTCATGTAATAAGGTATGAACGTTATGCTAAGAAGCAAAGCGCCTATGAGTTCAACCAAAAGAGCGAACCTTACTGTGAAACCAAGAAGCTTCACCACACCTTGAAGACTGCTCACATTCCACTGAGAAGCCAAAGTAATACGGGTTCTTAGTCCGATGCGTGCTCCCGTAAGAAGAAGCAGGGTGAACGTTGTTATGGTCAAGTAGCTCAAACCACCGAACTGAATCAGCATCATGATGATAAACTGCCCTGCAAAATTCCAGTAGTCCCATGTATCTTTTACGACGAGCCCAGTAACGCATACGGCTGAGGTACTGGTAAAAAGTGCATCAATGAAGTCGGTAAAACTCCCGTCTCTGCTGGCTATGGGTAGGGCAAGGAGTACAGCTCCTACCAAAATTACAGCGGCGAAACTTCTCACGATTAGTCGTCTTGCTTTGATTGCTGCTTCCATGTTTTATCACCCTCGCAATTCTCACGGCTATACATTATAGAACAAATAGTGCAAAAGTGTTAAAATAATATTAACTACTAAGGAGGTGTTCCCATGAATAGACCGCAAATCAAGACTGAACTGCCTGGTCCAAAGGCGAAAGAGATTATCGAGCGCGACGCGAAAGTGATGTCCACTTCACTAAGCCGAGATGTTCCCCTGGTAGTGGAACGGACGCAGGACGTGTGGATTTACGATGTTGATGGCAATGAGTTTCTTGACATGACCAGCGGTGTGGGTGTCACAAACGTTGGTCACACAAATCCCAAGGTTGTGGAAGCCATAAAGAATCAGGTGGAAAAATTCCTTCACTTTGCTGGTACCGATTTTTACTATGAAACCCAAGTCACCTTAGCAGAGTCTCTAAATGACATAAGGCCCTTTGAGGAACCCGGACGGGTGTTCTTTACCAACAGCGGCACCGAATCTGTGGAAGCCTGCATAAAGCTTGCAAGATATAAAACACGTCGCCCACTGTATATCGGGTTCTTAGGTGGTTTCCATGGAAGAAGCATGGGATCTTTGTCCTTTACTTCTTCAAAAGTCATTCAGCGTAGGTACTTCTCTCCCATGATGCCTCAAGTGGTCCACATTCCTTTCCCTGACACCTACAGGCCACCTGAAGGCGTAATGCCCGAGAAAGTAACCGATTTTGTGATGTGGTACTTGAACCGCGTGTTTGAAACCATTGCTCCACCTGAGGATGTTGCAGCTGTTTTAGTAGAGCCTATCCAGGGCGAAGGTGGTTACATTGTGCCGCCCAAGGATTTCTTCCCCAGGTTGAAGCAGGAACTTGATAAGCATGGGATATACCTCATCGTTGACGAAGTACAAAGTGGTATGGGACGCACCGGAAAGATGTTTGCCATTGAGAACTTTGGTGTGGAACCGGACATTGTTTCCATTGCTAAAGGCATCGCTTCTGGCATGCCCATGGGTGCTTGCTTAGCGAAAAGCAGTGTCATGGACTGGGAAGAATCTGCCCACTCCAATACCTATGGTGGAAATCCCGTAGCGGCTGTGGCCGCCATTGAAACCATAAAGCTTCTTAAGTCGGGCTTGGTGGAAAACGCAGCCAAGGTCGGCGAGTACTTCATTAGTCAACTGCGTGAGCTCCAGAAGAAGTACGAAGTCATAGGTGATGTGCGCGGTATTGGACTCATGCTTGCCATTGATTTTGTAAAAGATCCTGTTAAGAGGGACTATAATTATGAATTAAGAAACAAGGTCATTCAAGAAGCTTTCAAGCGTGGCTTGGTGTGCTTGGCTGCTGGTAAGAGCGCTATCCGATTTGCACCACCATTAACGCTAAAAGAGGAGCATGTGGACATAGCTATTGAAATTTTGGATGAATCAATAAAGGCTGCGCTGGGATAGCTTCCTAAGTTTC
>DUSQ01000008.1 GCA_012842545.1 Coprothermobacter sp. | reverse complement strand
TACAGGTTACTTCCCGTATCAGCGCCTTTCCATACGCCATACATGGAAAAAGCTGCACAAAGACTGCGTTCTTTCTTAGAAATTAATCCAGGTAAGATGCCTGCTGTACCTGTGTACCTGAACGCTTTGAGACGCGTCGTTAACAGTTATGACGACGTCATCGAAGGTTTAACATTGGGTTTGACCAAATCCATCGATTGGCTTGAGGCTCAAGAATACCTCAAGAAAAACCAAATAAGCACTTTGGTGGAAATCTACCCACGCCCGTATATAAGCAAGTTCACCGCGTTCCCAACTTATAACGTGCTGGAGTTCTATCAGCTGACTTTGTAACATTTCGCCCCCCAGGTGCATCTAATTGTATTGAGGTGATGAAACGTGCGGAAAATGGCGCATCTTTTTCCTGGCCAAGGCATACAGAAAGTGGGCATGGGAAAGTACTTCAGCAGAACCGTGGAAAACTTGCTCATAGCTGAAGATCCAAAGCTGCTGGAGGTTACTTGGGTAGGTCCTCAGGAGGAACTGAACAAGACCATTAATGCCCAGCCGGCCATAACATTGATGCAAGTGTCCTTAGCAGAAGACCTGGACAAACCAGATCTGGCTGTGGGGCATAGTTTGGGGGAATATGCAGCTCTATGGGAGGCCGGAGTTTGGAATCTCCAGTCACTTTTCAAAGTAGTAAAAGCTCGTGGGTATTACATGCAAGAGCTTTGCCCAGATGGCTGGTTAATTGCTCTTAGGGACAGAGAGTCTGCAGATTTCGTAGTTAATACTTTCAAGGGAAGAGTTTTCTATTCAAACATTAACAGTCAAAGGCAAGTTCTCATAGGAGGCGTCATTGAGGACTTACCCGAAGTGGAGGCCACATTAAAGGAAGAGCGCATTGCCTACAAACGAATACCAGGGAACAAGCCCTTCCACACACCCTATCTGGAGAAGGCTTCAGAGGCATTCTATGAATTCCTCAAGACTGTTGAAGGCAAGAACCCTGAATTTGATGTGTATTTGAACATTGCAGACGATGTGGTAACAGACTACCAAGAGATTATCCAGCTTCTGGCGCAGTCACTGGCGAAGCCCGTGGACTGGACAAGGACCGTTGCCTTTTTGGAGAGCAAGAATTTTGACGTGCTTGTGGAAATCAACTTAGAACCATTGCTGGCCAAACTCACTGGTCAGAAGGTGGTATTGGTTCATGAACTGGCATCTCTGTGACAAAACCTTTGCCATTGTGGGAAGTGGTGATATAGGAAAAGCTACTGCCCAAGCTCTGGAACAGGAAGGCGCCAAAGCCATATTGCTGAGCAGAAAAAGTGAATATTATCTGGATGTTACTGATGAAGAGTCTTTTAAACAGTACGGGTCGTGGTCCAAGGTATTGGATGGATTGGTATATACTGCAGGTATAACAGTGGACAAACCAGTAGGACTTCTCACATTGGCTGACTGGCAACGGGTCATCAATACAAACTTGACAGGTGCTTTCCTCACAGCAAAACATTTCTACATGGCCCTAAAGCCCAAAAGCAGTGTAGTTTTCCTAAGTTCCATAGTGGCTCAATGGGGAAACATTGGCCAAGCGGCATACAGTTCTTCTAAGGCTGGCTTGGAAGCGCTGATGAAAACGCTTGCCAAGGAATGGGCAAGAAAAGGCATCAGAGTAAACGCCATAGCGCCGGGTTTGGTTAATACCAAGATGACCACTGAGCTTCCTCAAATGATCGTTGACGGCTTTACTCAGCACACACTGCTAAAACGTCTTGCAGAACCCGAGGAAGTGGCTAATGTAAT
>DUSQ01000053.1 GCA_012842545.1 Coprothermobacter sp. | reverse complement strand
ACGCAGGTGCAGACGGGTTTGAGCTGGATGTCATGGTGACCACCGATGGGGTCCCTGTATTGTTTCACGATCCAAACCTTAAGAGGCTTCATGGCATGGATGTTTGGGTAGAGCAAGTAAGTTACGACCAGCTAAAGGACATACTCCATGAAAAACAGCAGGTTTGCACCTTGCAGGAAGCACTGTCGCTGGCTGATGACCGCCGTTGCTGGGTGGATATCGAGATAAAGACCTCGCAGTGGGTGGTGGTACGTGACATTGTGGGTCGCTTTAGCCCACAGAAGAAAATAATCTCGTCTTTTAGGCATGACGTGGTCAGCGATTGGTCAAAGCTGGACAAAGGCAAGTATGTATTTAGTTACATTTATCAGCATTTTCCAAAAGACATTGGGCTTTACCTTGGGGAAGTGGATTTGCTTAAGCCCGAGATGAGTTTCTTGGACGAGCGTTATGATGGTTTTGTGAGCAGAGTGCTACCATGGTCAGTCAACGAAAAAGAAAAGGTTTTGGAACTTAAAGAAAAGGGTTACTTCGGTGCCATAACTGATTTCCCTGGTCTGCTTAAAGAAGAAAGGCAGCAAATCGACCAAGGTCTGGGTTATTTGAAAGCCGCAGTGAAGGAAGTAGAGACCCCGTCTGATGGAATCAGGATGGTTTTGGTAAACACGTTGGCTCCCGTACAGCTAAAAGAAATTTCATCTGATGCTCAGGTTGAAACTTCAGTGGACCTGCCCCTTTGGTGGGATGTAGGGCAGTCGCTGACCGTGATCATTAAAGGAAAACCATCCTACCTGCTCGTGGACACCAGTTACACAGGTGCTATGAAATTTTCCTTTAGCCAGCTAATGAAGTGGCTACATAAGGGAATCAATTAGAACTAAGAAGGTCTTAATGATGACTTCAGCTGCCTCAGGAGTAGGAGAATGACCCTCCTGAGGCAGTGTTATGAAAAACTTTGTTGTTGTAAGTTGATCAAAAAGCCATTGCTGATAACTGTGGGGTATGAGCTCGTCCTCTGAGGAAGCGAAAATGATTACTGGGACTTCGACCTGTTTCAGTTTGCCCCTGACCGTATCAATGGTTTTTCTTAAAGCTTGAAAGGGTTTTGCGGACATGCCAAGCTTCTTTTCATAGAAGCGGCTAAAAGTTATGGCGCGTCTTTGCTCAGGTGTGAGCCTTACCGCGGGATTAATAACGCCTGCCGCTATTAAACCATCTTCTTTTGTGTGATGCTGAGCCAAGTAAAGCGCCAATGTTCCGCCTAGAGAGTGGCCAGCGATTACCACGTTTTCCACTTCATTCCTGAGCTGATTGAACCCATTTTCAGCGTCTTGAAGCCAATCTTCGGCTTTGACATGTGCCAAGCTGTCAGGCAGGTTTTCGTGTCCGGAAAGTCTTGGCAAAAGGCAGGTGATACCGTATTTGTTTAGTTCCTGGGCATAAGGAAGCATTTGCTCAGGTGAGGATGTAAATCCGTGGATAAGGAGTACTCCTAAGCTACGGGATTTCAGTAATATGGAACTCATAACAACTTTTGTATGAACTCCAAACTCTTTTGCTCTATGAGCTCCAAATCGTAGTCCATGGTAGCAACGTGGTAGCTGTTTTCAAGGGTTATGAGTTCTTTGACCTGTGAACTCACGTTTTCGTAAATCCATTTTTGGTTCTCGGGCGGCACTACGTGATCTTCCTTGGAGGAAAAGATGAGTATGGGCTGGTCAACATCCTT
Source organism: Coprothermobacter sp. (assembly GCA_012842545.1). Lineage (GTDB taxonomy): Bacteria > Coprothermobacterota > Coprothermobacteria > Coprothermobacterales > Coprothermobacteraceae > Coprothermobacter. Next base: position 7,058 of record DUSQ01000053.1, on the reverse strand, counting down.
TATATTGTTTCTGACCAGTCTTAGCAGTAAAGCAAGCTGCTTTGTGGCTTTTACCGGTGTAAGTTCGTAGGCGGGTTCTTTTATGCCTTTCTTAATGTCGCTTCCGATGCCTTTTACAAATCTTGGTATACCCAGTGTTCCCATGATCATCATTGTTGTCTCGTTGGGCATTTTTACGGCAGCGTTTATGGTTATGAGCCCTGTTATGTCTTTATGCTTTTCACCCATGTACAAAGTTAAGGTACCACCCATGGAAAGTCCTGTCACGAATCGTTTACTGGTGCGTTCTTTAAGCCATTGATATGCCTTTTCTACATCTTTTATCCATTCCTGGTATTTGCGGTTCTCCAGGTCTTCGGGTGTTGTACCATGCCCGGCCAGCCTGGGCAATGCCACAGTGAATCCCTGATCAGCATAAAACTGAGCTAAATCGCGCATGCTTCCAGGAGATCCGGTGAAGCCATGTATGACCAAAACACCCACATCATTTCCTTCTTGGAAGAACGCCTCCTCCATGCTTTCGGTCACCTCCCTGTGTTACTGCTGCTCCTCATTACATTATATGCCGTGGACTGTTGCGTGCAGATCTTAACAATTAGTACAGGCGTATTTCCGTGTGTAGCTTCAAAGGAGAACACATGCATGCGGATTCCTACGGAGTTTATAATGAAAGTAGCAGAAGGATGAAGGGCGCCGTGAGGTATTATGGCTGTGTCTAATTTCGTTGCCCTCTGAAAAGCTGATGGGGAGGAGAGGTGCGAACCTACATGAAGTCTGAAAGAAAATATGTTTTGTCTTTTGATCAAGGTACTACCAGCAGTAGAGCCATGATCTTTGACCAAAATGGTTGTATTGTGAGCATGGCTCAGAAAGAATTCCCACAGATTTTTCCAAAGCCTGGTTGGGTAGAACACGACCCGGAGGACATTTGGAACAGTCAAATAGCGGTTGCCGAGGAAGCCATTGCTAAGGCGGGTCTCAGTGCAAAGGACATTTCTGCCTTGGGCATAGCTAATCAACGTGAGACCACAATTCTTTGGGACAAAAAGACCGGTAAGCCCGTCTACAATGCCATTGTTTGGCAGTGTCGTAGAACCGCAGAGTTTTGTGATGAACTTAAGGAAAGAGGATGGGAGAAACCCATAAAGGAAAAAACCGGATTGGTCATTGATGCCTATTTTAGTGGTACAAAGATTAAATGGATACTGGACAATGTGCCCGGGGTAAGAGAAAGAGCCGAAAAAGGTGAAGTACTGTTTGGCAATGTGGACACGTTCCTTATCTGGCGTCTTACCGGTGGTAAGGTACACGTGACCGACTACACCAATGCTTCAAGAACCATGATTTTTAACATTCACACATTAGATTGGGACGATGACATACTGCAGGAGCTGGGTATACCGAGGGCTATGCTTCCCAAAGTTTGTCCTTCATCCCACTTATATGGTTACACTGATACCAAGCTATTCGGAAATGAGATTCCCATAGCGGGTGACGCTGGAGATCAACAGGCGGCTTTGTTTGGGCAAGCCTGTTTTGAGCCTGGTTCTGCAAAGAATACCTATGGCACTGGTTCTTTTTTGCTTGTCAATACCGGGAATAAGCCTGTGCAGAGCAAGCACGGCTTGATTACGACCGTTGCTTTCGGTCTGGAAGACAAGGTTTATTATGCTTTGGAAGGTTCTGTTTTTATCACAGGAGCAGCTGTTCAGTGGCTCCGTGATGGTTTAGGAATCATAAAGGTGGCAGACGAAGTTGAAACCTTGGCTCGCCAAGTTGAAGACACTGCTGGTGTTTATTTTGTGCCAGCTTTTGTTGGGTTGGGGGCTCCTTATTGGGACATGTACGCTCGTGGCATGATTATTGGAATTACTCGGGGCACCACAGCATGTCATCTGGCCAGAGCAACGTTGGAGGCCATGGCTTTTCAGACTCGTGACGTGTTGGAAGCGATGAAGAGTGACTGTGGCTTTGATCTAAAGCTGCTCAGGGCTGACGGGGGAGCTTCCGTGGACAATCTATTGCTTCAAATTCAAGCTGATGTTTTGGGACTAACAGTCCAAAGGCCAGTGGTCAGAGAAACCACTGCACTTGGGACGGCCTACCTAGCGGGTTTAGCTACAGGTGTCTGGCATAATCTGGAAGAGATATCAAGTATTTGGCAACTGGATAAAACTTTCGAACCTCAAATAACGGCCATAAAAAGAGAGGAGATGTACGCTGGATGGAAACGAGCAGTGGAAAGAGCTCGGGGATGGGCCCAGTAGCACATACCGCCGTGTATGATGTGATCATTATTGGGGCAGGTATTGTTGGTGCTGCTGCTTTCCGTGAGCTCTGCAAGTACGATTTAAGAGTGCTATTGCTGGATTCGTTGCACGATGTGGGAGGCGACGCCAGTAGAGCAAATTCAGCCATATTACATGGTGGATTCGACCCTCAGCCTGGTACACTGATGAGCGACCTAAATAAGGAAGGTGTGCAACTTTGGTTCCAGTGGACACAAGAACTTTCCATTGACGTGGAATGGACGGGTTCATTGGTTCTTGCTTTCAACGATGCTGACATAGCTGAGATTACCAGACTCTACCACAACGGCAAAAAAGTAAGAGTACCTGTGAAGTTTTTGGGACGCGACGAAACCTTAAGAAGAGAGCCGGTGGTTAACCCGGAAGTAAGAGCATCTCTGTACGCTCCCGTATCAGGCATCATCGATCCTTTTCAGGCCGTGGTGGCTTTAGTGGGCAGTGGCCTCAAAAACGGCGGTAAGCTCATGCTGGATACCGAAGTAACGCATTTGGTGAAGTTGCCAGATGGTTACATAGCTGTGCAAACAAACCACGGTGAACTGAGAACCAAGGTGGTCATAAATGCTGCCGGACTCAATGCAGCCCACATAATGCGCACGGCTGGTGAAGATTGGTTCTCCATTCATCCACGCCGTGGGCAGTATTTCATCTTGGACAAGAATGTGGGGAACTTAGTGCGTCACGTTATTTTCAGAGCTCCCACGCCAAAAGGGAAGGGTGTACTGGTGAGCAGAACCACCCACGGTAACCTACTCATTGGACCCACAGCTGAGGATCTTACTGAGCCGGATAGAAGAACGACTGCTGAGGGTTTAGCAGAGGTGTTGCAGGGAGCCAAGTACTTAGTGCCATTCCCCTATGAACGTCATGCCATTGCCCAGTACGCTGGTTTAAGAGCCATCGGTTCTGTGGATGATTTTGTAGTACAGCATTCAAAAGTCATGGAAGGGCTCATAAACGCCGCAGGCATTAAGTCTCCAGGACTAACTGCGGCACCAGGCATTGCCCACAGGTTAATTGAACTGGTGACAGATTTGTTAACTCTGGAGGAGAAAAGAGACTTTGATCCCTATTTTGAATTTCCGCCCATACTTAGGGAGCTTCCCTATGTTGACCGTGAAAGGCTCATAAAAGAGGATCCCACCTACGGACACATGGTTTGCCGTTGTGAGCTGGTCACTGAGGGAGAGATTAAGAGCGTTCTTAGGATGCAGCCAGCGGCCACTGATTTAGACAGTATCAAGCGTCGTGTCAGAGCCACAGCAGGTCGGTGTCAGGGTGGCTTTTGCACACCCAGGATTATCGACATTCTTTCGCGGGAGCTGAACCTGAGTTATGATCAGGTCACAAAATTTGGCAGGAATTCAAAGCTGGTTTACGGTGACAACAGACGAGGTGATGCGTAATGTTTGTGGCAGTTGTTGGGGGCGGCCCTGCTGGTATGGCTGCAGCTGTCTCTGCAAAGCGAGCAGGGGCGGACCGCGTGGTAATCATTGAGCGTGCAGAGCGTTTGGGTGGTGTGCTTCCCCAATGCATTCATTCGGGTTTCGGTGTGAATTACTACGGTGAGGACTTAACGGGACCGGAATTTGCGGAGCGCTTACGAGCTGATGTAAAGGCCTCCAGCGTTGAAGTGTGGCTTAATGCCATGGTCATAGAAGCTCGTCCTGACAAAACACTCATAATATCCACACCGCATGGAATCAGTTTTGTTAAGCCCGACGCTGTCATTTTCGCTGTGGGTGCCAGAGAACGTCCACGAGGAGCCATTGCCATACCGGGTGCACGGCCTGCCGGCGTTTACACTGCGGGTACTGCACAGTACATGATAAACATCCAAGGTTTTGAAGTTGGCAAAGAGGTTTTTGTACTTGGTTCAGGCGACATCGGACTTATAACGGCTAGAAGGATGGCTTTAGAAGGAGCCAAAGTACATGGTGTGGCTGAACTTATGCCTTTCCCTGGTGGTTTAGCTCGGAATGTGCAGCAGTGTTTAAAAGACTTCAATATACCCTTGTTACTTTCTCATACTGTTACTGAGGTTTTGGGATCGGAGCGCGTAGAAGCTGTGAAGGTAGCACAGGTAGAAAACGGAAAAACAGTGCCAGGAACTGAGAAAGTGTTCCCCGTAGACACGCTTGTATTGTCGGTGGGTTTGCTCCCTGAAGCCGAGCTTATCAGACAAATGGGGCTACCCATCTTACCTTACACGGGGAGTGCTGCCGTGGATCAATTCTTCCAGACAGACTTGCCGGGCGTTTACGTTGTGGGTAACGGCGTAGGCATTTGGGATTTGGTGGATAATGTGGCTATGTCAGCTTCCGTTGCCGGATCTCATGCTGTTAAGTACGAAGGTAGAAGTTCTGACTTGGCTGAGGTTTTGCCTGGCGTTGGTGTTCGTGTGGTCATACCTCAGCGCTTGTCTCTGGGTGAATCTGATGTTCCCCGTATTTGGTTCAGAGTGGCTTGCCCCATACCTGTGGGTGTAGCTCTGCTTACTCGTGGAGAAGAGGTCATTGCGAGAAAAGGTTTTGCGGGTTTAAAGCCTGCTGAAATGGCTGAGTTCCCTCTGAAGGAAGAACAGTACCGCGCCATAAGGCCAGGCGATAAACTCCACCTAAGGGTGCAGCAGCCATGAGTGAGAAAACTGATCAAAAAAGTGCATTGGAGTTTACATGCATTGTCTGCCCAGTGGGATGCACGCTCAATGTTACTGTGAGTGAAGGTAATCAAATAAGGGTTCTGGGTAACAGATGTCCTAAAGGAGCAGAATACGCACTTACTGAGGTAACTAATCCTCAAAGATATGTCCAAAGCACGGTCGTTTTAATGGGAAGTAAGACTGAGCGCAGGTTACCTGTTAAAACCGATAAACCTGTTCCCAAGGACCGCATCTTTGAAGTGGTAAATGAAATACGTAAGGTAAAAGTGAATGTGCCTGTGAAGGTGGGCGATGTGGTTTTGGAAAATGTCTTGGGCCTGGGCGTAAACGTGGTTGCCACGAGAACAGTGGAGGAATAGATTTAGGGCTTAGGTAACCCATGGGGCGCTTATTTTGTGCTTGCTAAGGGCAATGGTCGTTTAATAACGGCAACGTGGAATAATAAAGAAGTTACTTTTGTGGCAATTGTCACATCAAGCAAGAAATATTAGAAGTATTCTCATGGTCAACAAAAAAGTTCTTGTTCGATCTGAGTCATAGGCAAGTATAATGTGGTCATCTTCGAAGAATCTTTTTTGCCGTTTTAAACAGCCCTGGCATGCGCATTCTCACGAACGACTTTAAGTCCTCCCAAGCAAAGGCGTAGCTTTCTCCCAAAGAAATAAGAGTTCGCGTTGGTAGTTTTGGTGAAAGTATGATGTTGTCCATCATTTTGGCAAGGGGAGAATCCTGACCGTGACGCCTGTAAAAGCGTCTTAGAAAGCCAAAGTACACTGCGAAAAAGGCAACTTCTTCCTTGGAAAAGTCTGGTTGGTCAAGGAAGGTGAACTGTGTGTAATCAATGGGAAGTTTTACGTATCCTTTTTCCACACTGATCTCATAAAGTATGGTTGATGGGTATGGAGAAAACACGCTTACTATGGAGTCGTCAACCTTTATGGAGGCATTCAGTTTTATAGTGGAAAGAGCTTTCTTTCTGTCCTCGCCGGGCAACCCCACCATGTTAAATGCGAAAACACGTATTCCGTTTTCATGCAACCGTTCAACGCCTTTCTTTAGCGCCTCATTGCTCATAGTTCTTTCAAGTACCAGTTTACGAAGTTCTTCATCCCCCGATTCCACCCCAAGATAGACCTGCTTGCAATTAGCTTCTTTCAATAACTTCGCACGGTCATCACTAATAAGCTCAATCCTCTCATCGCAGGAAAAAGGAAGATTCACATGGCGTTTGTACAGTTTAGTAAACTGCTCAAGCCATTCCATGTTAAGGCCGAAGACATTGTCCAAGAACCTGAACTCTTTCACCTCAGGATAAACCGACCGTAACTGCTCAATGTACTCGATTGCACCTTCTGGACTTCTGGACCTGTGGTAGTGCTCAGGGTTTGGGTAAACCGATCTGAAGGCGCGGTTCGAACAGTAGGTGCAGTTGTAGGGACAGCCTCGGGAGAGCATGCCCAGCGCAACGTTAGTCTTAGTGGAGATAAGTTTTTTGTAATCAAAAATGGAGAAATCAGGTATGGGGAGCTTGTCAAGATCCCAGACCAATGGGGCTGTGGGATTGCTCGTGAATTTGCCGTCTTTTCTATAAGATAAAGAAGGAACATCGTCCAAACCGTGGCCATTCATGAGCGCTTCACAGGCTGAATAGATAACTAAGTCTCCATCCCCACGCACCACGGCGTCAACATAAGGCACGTCTAGACATTCTTCTGGCGCTAATGTGGGATGGTAACCTCCCCACAATATGGGCTTCTCAACAGCTTCCTTTGCCCATTTCGACCACCTGTCAGCCAGTTTGAAGGCACTGGTTCTAACGGTGAAGGCAACCACATCGGGATTTGTGCGTTTTAGTTTTTCCTTAAATGTTTGTTCGTCCACGGGAGCCATGTAATGCAACAAAGAAACGTTGGCTCCTTGTTGTTTGAGGCTTGCTGACAGGGCGGCTAAACCCTCATTGTACCAACCACCTTTTTCTATTCGGAGCACCTCAGGTTTGCTAAATGGCCTCTGCATTGTGTAGTCGGGATATATGAATGTGATATTCATAGCCTCATTGTACGCCTGAAAAGAAAAAAGTCAACATT
>DUSQ01000052.1 GCA_012842545.1 Coprothermobacter sp. | reverse complement strand
CGTGAAGATCTTTTATCTCTAAAATGTTCCCCTTTTCCATCAATGTCACCTCACAGCTTCATTCTGGGGTCCACTGCGTCCCTCAAACCGTCACCAGCAAAGTTAAAGGAAAGCACAGTGAAGAACAACAAAGCACCTGGAATGAATATCATGTTCCAATAACGCACCAACTGCTCCGGACTGTTTATGAAGTTAACTGCAACGTTCAGTATTTGTCCCCATGACGTAGCAGGCGGTTGAATACCAAAGCCCAAGAAGGACAAACTTGCTTCCTGAAGGATGTTACCAGCCACTGAAAGCGACGCCGCAACTACCACAGGTGCAATAACGTTGGGGAATAAGTGCCTCGATAGAACCCTGCTTGTGGGAACACCAATGGCTTGCGCAGCTTCAATAAATTGTTGCTCCTTCAGCGAAAGTACTTGACCTCTGACTAACCTGGAAAGGCCCATCCAACCAAACAGTGCCAAAACTATGACCATGGGCAAGACTGAACCAAACACACCCAGTCCCATACCTTCCGTCAAGCTCTTTGTCCAACGCCTTAAAAGTGGTGACAAAGCCAGCAATAGTGGCATGGATGGTATGGAAAGCATGATATCCACAAACCTCATAAGCAGTGAATCCACGAAGCCGCCCACATATCCAGCTACCAAACCAACCAAGCTACCCAGTATGACGGCTATCAATGCCGACGCGATACCGATAGCAAAAGAGACCTTACCACCAAACATGATCCTTGCTAAAAGGTCTCTTCCTTGGTCATCGGTGCCAAGCGGGTGACCTGGGGCACCCACAGGCAGTCCTGGCGGGCTTAGGTACCTTGTCAGATCCATGTATGAAGCGAACGGCTGATTACCGTTACTGTCAGTGTAACTAGCTACCATGCTGATTATCTGCATACCAGTAGCAGCCAAATCGCTTCTGCTCCAAGAGAGCTCACTCAAAGCCTGGTAGTCGCCTGCTGCAGCTTTTGCTTTCAGATCATTGGCTTTGGCCAGTGTTTGTTCAAAATCAGTAAGCATGGTTCCAAGGTAATCTTTGAGTCCTGGATCTTTCTTAACTGCTTGGTTAATCTTGTAAAGGTAGAAGTCCGCCACATCTTCTTCAAAAATGTTCTCAGCCGGGTCAAGTGTGTAGAATACCGGTCCAATGAACGAGAAAATGAACACAACAACCAGTATCCACAAACCAACAATGGCTAATTTATGACGCCTGAACCTACGCCAAACTGCACCCCAGAAAGAGTAACTCTCTTGGGCTACCTCGTAGTCACTATTTGTTCCATTGTTGTTATTGGTATTATTGTTGAGTTTCTTTTCTTGGTCCTTATCTGCCATCGTTAACGCCTCCTCATTCCAAGCTGACCCTTGGGTCAACTACGGAGTACAGTATGTCAGCTAAGAGATTTCCGAGTATGACCAATGTAATGGTTAAAACCAGGTCCGCCATCAGGGTCATCTGGTCATTAGCACCTAAGGCGTCTATGTACAGTTTTCCGAGTCCGTTAATGCTGAAAATGGTTTCCGTGATTGGTGCAGACCCGAGAATGCCCGGCAATGAAAGGGCAAGTAGTGTAACAATGGGTATCAAAGCGTTTCTCAAAGCATGCTTTCTTACTACAACCGACTCAGGTAAGCCCTTAGCTCTTGCTGTCCTGATGTAGTCCATGTTCAGCACTTCCAACATGGAAGAGCGAGCATAACGCACGAATCCTCCCATGCCCAGAACTGTGAGAAGAATAAGAGGAAGCATGAGGTGCCTACCGTACTCAATGGTCTTCTCGAAAATGGTTGCAGTGGTTGGGTGGAAACCTGGCGTCATCAAACCCACGTTAAACAGCGGCCAGGTTATGACGAAGAAGAACAAGGCTATCACCCCAAAGAAGAACGACGGCATGGACATACCAAAGAAAACCAGTGCAGTGGCCACGTAATCGGCCGTTGAGTACAGATGCAGAGCGGAATAAATGCCAAGCAGGAGCCCAAACAATGTGGATAGCACCGTTTGGCCAATACCGATTGCCAAAGAGACCGGTATTCGTTCAGTGACTACGCTGAACACCGACCTTTTTGCCATGATGGAATACCCCCACTCGCCCGTAAAGAAGTTGTAGAGCCACAGCCAGTAACGTGTGAAGGGATCTTTATCATAGCCATAGATCCTCCTCAACCTTTCCACCTGAGAAGCCAACCTGGGATCCTGACGCATGCCTTCAAACGGGTCGCCTACCAATGAGAACAGTATAAAAGCGATCGCCGTGGCAACGATGAACGTCGGGATTAGTTGCAAGATTCTCTTGATCAGGTAATTCATCCAACTTACACTCCCTTCCCTTGGGACTATTTTCCATAAAT
>DUSQ01000051.1 GCA_012842545.1 Coprothermobacter sp. | reverse complement strand
TCGTAACTTACTTGCTCTACCCAAACATCCATGCCATGAAGCCTCTTAAGGTTTGGATCGTGAAACAATACAGGGACCCCATCGGTGGTCACCATGACATCCAGCTCAAACCCGTCTGCACCTGCGTTCAAAGCATTGATGAAAGCTTCCAGCGTATTCTCGGGCCAAAGCAACGAAGAACCACGGTGTCCCAGTAATAAGAATTGCCTTTGGTCATTTATATCTGACACGTTATTATGCACCATGGCCAGGCTCCAAACTGTGTCTGTTTATGAAAATTAGAAATGCTGCTGAAAGCTCCAGGATTACTGAGATTGTAACCATGAGCATGGGAGAAAAACCATAAATTATGCCCATGATAAAACTTCCAGCGAACCAGGCAAGCCCGTAAACGGTATTGAAAAACCCGTACGCGACGCCTCGTTTTTCAGCGGGAATCATCTCAGCCAAGGCCGCACGCATCACGGACTCTTGCGCTCCCATACCAATGCCCCACAGTACCATGCCAATGACTGGACCCCACCACGCACGAATCAAGAACGCAAAAGGTGAGAACAGCGCTGCAATCAAAGCTGACACGCCTACCACGCTAACTCCTGCTCGGTCAAACCAAGCACCAAAAATGAGCGCTGCCAAGGCATCAATGCCCATGGCTAAAGAGTAAAGAAGAGCGATAAACTGCGGCTGAAGTATGCTGTTTTGCTCCAAGTGATACCCAATGAGTGGGTAGTCAATGTAACCCGCGCCTATGAGTGCCACTGCGCCTAAGTAAATCCAAAAAGCTCTGGGATACCCCTTTGTTTCTATGCCCTTGTAAGCGGGCTCAAATTCCTGTGGTCGAGGATACAGGAACCTTGCCGTTATGACCAACACCATGGCAAGTACGGCTGGTATGCCCAAGAACAAGAATGCTTCGCTGTAACCTAGGTTACGAGCAAGCACAATGCTCACAAAAACAGGTCCTGCGACAGCACCAATTTGGTCCATGGCCTCATGCAGTCCAAAACCAAAACCACGACCCACTTGCTTTGTAGCTTGAGAAAGCATGACGTCACGTGCAGGAGTACGTAATCCTTTGCCAAGCCTCTCCAAGATGAGCAGCAGCACTGCAACCTGCCAGTTGCCCACAAATGCAAGTAGTGGTATGACCAACAGATTAAGCGCGTATCCCACAATGGTTAGAAGCCAATAACGGTGAGTCTTATCAGCCCAATAACCCGAGACCAAGCGGAACGCATAACCCAGCATTTCACCAAAACCTGCGGCAAAGCCCACCACAGCGCTGCTTGCTCCCAACAATCCCAGGTAAGGTCCCGTAACGCTGCGGGCTCCTTCGTAGGTCACATCAGCCAGCAAACTCACTAATCCCAAAAGGATTATGAAATAAAAAGCTCCACGTTTCAAGTTCTTATTGTCAGCGTTATTCAACGCTATTCACCTCCATTCTTCGATTTAGAGTCCACCTTACTTTACCCACATACTTTTTAACCATTCAATTTTCTTTGCATTCAAGCACGCGTTAAGTAGCACTTAAATCATCTCCAAGCGTTCCAACAGTTTGCGTTAGCATGTGCCATGTGTGCCTTCGTAGGTCTTTAACTTCCCGAACACATGCCAACGTCTACCACCTGTGAGCAAGAAATCCTCCTCCTTCTTCTAAGCACTATTTTTAGTAACAATATCACCTTTTTTCACGTTTGCAAGGCACATAAGCGATAGCAAGAAAAAGATTAAGGCATAGGGGAACATGACATACTTGCTCTTAGCTAAATCAGAGATAAAACCAATGAGTGGTGGCGAAACAATGGAAGCAGCTTGGGAAGAGAAGTAGTACAGCCC
>DUSQ01000085.1 GCA_012842545.1 Coprothermobacter sp. | reverse complement strand
GGGAGGTTCACCGCGAAGTAGAGGTCCCCATTTCTCTCCTCTGCAATGGTAACCCCCAGGCTACCCTCAACTATGTGGGCCTCGTCCTGTCCCGTTGCAAGGAATATGGCCCCTATTATGTTGGCGTAATGTGCATTGAATCCCATACTACCCGCTGATGCTGAGCCCATGAGGTTCTTGGCTGTGTTAACCTCGACCACTGCCTCCGGCGTTGTTTTAAGGACAGACTCGACCATGTCGCCGGGTACCGTTATCTCGGCTGTTATGCTCTTACCCCTCCCCTCTATGAGGTTAATGGCGGCGGGCTTCTTATCTGTGCAGAGGTTGCCGCTCAGTGCTATTACATGGGCCCCGGTCTCCCTGGTGAGGAGTTCAAGGGCCCTCTCGGTTGCAATGGTGACCATGTTCATCCCCATGCTGTCGCCGGTTGTGTAGACGAAGCGTGGGTAGACGTAGGAGCCGACCACCATAACAGGGTCTATCTTAACGAGCTTACCATGCCTGGTTGTGGATTCTGCCTCCTCCCTGAGGGCATCAATGTTCTCGTAGATCCATTCCCTCAGTCTGAGGGCCTCAACCACTGATCCAGTCCTTATGACGGGTGCGCGGGTCATTGAGTCGCCCGTCACCCTGACGGTGGCCCCTCCGGCCCGTGTGATCACCGAGCACCCCCTGTTCACCGATGCGACGAGGGCACCCTCAGATGTTGCCAGGGGAACATAGTATTCACCGTCTGCGTGTTCACCCCTCACAGTGAGTGGCCCCGCCACTCCCAGGGGGATCTGCACAGCCCCTATGGGGTTCTCTATGTTCCTCCTTGAGGCGCGCTCCATATCCATGGTGTAGTTTGAGACGTGTTCAAGTTTAACCCCGCAGGTCCTCTCAATGAACTCCCTTCTTATTCTGACGGCCTCATCCACCGGGACGTGCCTTTCGATCTCGTAGAGTTTGATCCTCCCCTCCATGAGGTCATCCATGATTGACATCAGCCCACCCCCATGTGGGCCCTGATCTCATGGACTATGGCTGATGGCCTGTCAACAACCACTGCCCCGGCCGCCTCCAGGGCCTCCCTCTTGCTGCTGGCGGTTCCTGTGCCGCCCTCGATTATTGCCCCTGCATGTCCCATCCGCTTACCTGGGGGTGCAGTTGCACCTGATATGAAGGCGAAAACAGGCTTTGACATCTCCTCTATGTAACTGGCAGCCCTCTCCTCTGCGTCCCCGCCGATCTCACCTATCAGGACGACGGCTTCTGTATCGGGGTCATCCTCGAATCTTTCAAGTACATCCACGAATCCGAGTCCTGTTACAGGGTCCCCCCCGATACCCACACATGTACTCTGGCCGAATCCTGCCTCTGTGAGCTGGGCTGCGAATTCATAGGTCAGTGTGCCGCTCCTTGAGACTATGCCTATGCTTCCCTCGCTGAATATGTGGGTGGGCATTATGCCAAGCTTCCCGACACCCGGAGTGATTATGCCGGGGGTGTTGGGACCTATAACCGTCTTCCCCATCCTCGATGCGTACTCCATTATCTGCATGGAGTCATGGACAGGTATGTGCTCGGTTATTATAACCACAAGGTCGAGGTGTTTTATTGATTCAAAGGCCGCGTCCTTGG
>DUSQ01000050.1 GCA_012842545.1 Coprothermobacter sp. | reverse complement strand
CAAAGAATGCCACACTGACAAAGGAAAACCTACTTAAGCTTGGTGCTAAGGCAGAAGATGTGGAAGCTGCTTTTGAAAGCAGCAAGCTTTATCCGTTTCAGCCCATGATCGTCATACAGGATTTGTCAGAATCTGACCGTCTAAAGGTGCTGGAAGTGGAAAATTATGATCCAGCCGTAAAACTGGTTTTAGGGTCTAAACGTGTTTACCCTTATGGACAGCTGGGTGCTTTCATCACAGGTTATGTGGGAAGAGCCTCAAAGGAAGACCTGCAGCGTGATGCAAACTTGCGGCCTAGTAGTATTGTGGGGAAAATGGCTGCAGAAAAAGTTTTCGACAGCTATTTGAGAGGACAGCCTGGTGTTACAGAGGTTTTGGTTGACGTGAGCGGGCGTGTGGTGAAAGAAAAGTTGGCCTCAACGCCCGTTAAAGGGTATGACGTGTACCTCACTGTTGATATGGATTTACAGAAAGTAGCTTGGGATGCTGTTGCAAGTGAGGTCGGTGGTGTCATAGCTGCCAATCCAAAAGATGGTAGCATCTATGCCTTGGTATCTAAACCCAGTTTCGACCCCAATGTGTTTGTAAAAGGCATTGATAGTGCAACATGGAAAGAATATGAAAAGAACAGCAGTCTGGTGAATAGGATGACCATGTCTCAGATTCCTGCTGGATCCACTTTCAAGGTGGTAACGGGTTTGGCTGGCCTGTATTACCATGCCATAACACCTAGTTTTACCATTAATGACCCTGGTTATCTCCAGCTTGGTTCTGCTCGGGTCTGGAACTATGGCCATAGAAGTTGGGGCAAAGTTGATTTTATCAAAGGGTTGGCGGTGTCAAACAATGTGTATTTCGGAACGGTGGGGTTGCGAACTGGTATTGACAGAATCTATGAGGTAGCAAAAACCTTGGGATTAACCGATTACCCGTGGATTGAGTATGATGCTGTAAGTAAAGGCACGGTTCCAAATCAGCAGTGGAAGAAAGAAGTGATTGGTGAACCTTGGTATCCTGGAGACACAGTAAACACTAGCATTGGACAAGGTTATGTGGCGGTTTCACCTATTCTCATGGCTCAGGTTTATCAGCAGATTATCAATGACGGAGAACTTTACAAATCCAGGTTCCTAAAAGAGGTACGTGACGGGAAAACGGTGGTGTTCAAAGCTGAACCAGAGTCCAGGCCTCAATCCACCATTTATAAAAGCTGGTTTCCCGTAATCAGGGAAGGTTTAGAAGCGGGTGTGGATTGGGGTTTACTCAAGGGGCTAAAATCCGATCTGTATACGGCTGCTGGTAAAAGCGGCACAGCTGAGACCGAGAGGGCAAAGAAGTATCATAAATGGCTCATTGCGTATGCGAACCGTAGTAATCCTGAAATCATGGTGGTTTCGTTAAGGCTGTACACCACAGACACTGAGCCTGTTAAAATTACTAAAACAGTCATGGAGGGTTATTTCCGTGGAAAAGCAGCAGTACGTTAAGTTAACGGGGCTAAGAGAAGGGTATTTGGTGGAATACCAGGGAGATAACCCTGATGAGCTCTCTGGCATATTGGCTAAGTACTTGCAGTCCTATGCTGATTTATTGCAGGGTCATAATCTTTTTGTGAAGTCTGCTTTGAATGAGAAAGACCTAACTGCTGTGGAAAAGCGACTTAATGCTCTGGGTTTCCACACCAGTATTAGGAAATACCAGGAGAGACAGAAAGAATACACAGAAGAAGTTCGTGAAAATGCTGACGAGCCAACTAGCGGGCATCACTTTACAGCTCGCGATGGGAAGAGAAAGAAGGCTCCTCTTACTGGTGAAGTGCTGTTCCGAGTCGTAGCTGGGCCGTTAAGAAGCGGAAAAAACATTAGCTTGGTAGATGGAGTGCTTCTGTGGGGCGATCTTCATAAAGATGCCGTAGTTAAGGCTCCCTGTGTTATTGTAATGGGAAAAGCGTCGGGTAAGGTCATTGTTCCTGAAGGCTCCTTTGTGCTTTTGAAGCAGAGCGAAGGAGCATCGGTGCAGGTGGGTGACGTACTTTACGTTGACATTTCATCTCGCACGTGGATACTCATCACAGACGATGATTCCAACGCAGTCGAAGTGTTTTCTGATGAAAAGCAAGTAGGGAGGAGGATGAGTCAATGGCTGGGCAGTGCATTGTAGTTACATCTGGGAAGGGTGGTGTGGGCAAAACCACGATCACAGCCAATGTGGGTTATGCTTTAGCTTCCCTTGGTAAGAAAGTGCTTCTCATTGATGGAGATATTGGACTTAAGAACCTTGACAGCGTTCTGGGTTTGGAACGCAGGGTGGTTTACGATCTATTCGATGTGATAAGCAACAGAGTTGAGCTTGAGGATGCTTTAGTTAAGGATAAAAGGCTACCGGATAACCTGTTCTTGCTGGCAGCGTCTCAGAGTCATTTTAAAGAAGATGTGCCTGAAGAAAAATTCAGTGAAGTTGTGGAAGAGGCAAAGAAATTGTTCGAGTACGTTTTTGTGGACAGTCCTGCGGGTATCGAGCACGGGTTCAGAATTAGCAGCCGCTTTGCAGACAGAGCGGTGGTTGTAACTGTACCCGAGGTCCCCAGCATTCGTGACGTGGACCGAGTTGTTGGCCTTTTGGAAAATTACCGAGTATCTGTGGACGGTGTGGTAGTGAACAGGTTAAACCAAGCCTTGGTACGGCAGGGGAACATGCTTTCTCCACAGGATATCCTTGACCTGTTGGAGATACCGCTGCTTGGTGTAGTACCTGAGGACACACTCATCGTTCAGGCTGTGAACCAGGGAGATCCGCTGGTTTACAAGTACCCAAGCTCAGCGGTGGCACGTGCTTACATGAATATTGCTCACAAACTGCTGGACCCAGAATACGTTCCACAACAGGAATCCAGAAAATCCAAGGGATTCTGGTCTTTATTTGGTTTTCTCAGGGGTGAGGGCTAATGTCTTGGTTTAGCGATCTATTTGGCAAGCGTACAAAGAATGATGCGAAGCAGCGCCTTGAAGTCATGCTCATACATGACCGTGGCATATTTGACAATGCTGATCTGGAGCAAATGGAAAAGGAAATCTTGGCTGTGGTAAAACGTTATGCTGACATTGAAACCGGAGCGGCCGAAATTTGTACTGATAAGTTGGACAACGGTAGATTGCTACTTAGCATACGTGTTCCTGTTAGAGGCCAAAAGAGTAGACGGTGAAGATCAGGTTTGTCTTTGGATTAATCTGTGTTATTAGCGCTGTTGCGCTGGTTTTGTTTGGTTTGGTGGGTATTTCTGCGGCAACCCAACCTGGTTACGAATTTAGCACCTTCATGACGGACTATGTGAAAACGCAGTTGATTGCTTTTACAGCAGGACTTTTGGTGGGCTTGGTCATTCTTTACGTGGGATTTGCCTATGTCTTAAAAGTTGCTCCTTATTTGACTGCTTTAACCGTAGTCCTTCTATTGGTAACTTTGGTTCTTGGCGAAGAAGCTTACGGTGCCCAAAGATGGATATCTCTTGGGTCATTCCAGTTCCAGCCTTCAGAGCTTGCAAAACTATCTTTACCGTTGCTAATGGTTTGGATAAGCGGCCGCCTTAGCGGTATTAAGAAGTGGACTGTGAGTGTAATTGCTGCCATGGTTTACATTGCACTGGTGCTGATTCAGCCGGATTTGGGAACCAGCATCGTCTTGATGGTGGAGTTTGTGTCTTACCTCATCATTGAAGGTGTGAACTGGGGAGTTCTTCTTTCTGGAGCTTACGCAGTTATTCTTGCCTTTCCCACACTTTGGGAAAAAGGGCTAAAGGATTACCAAAAGCGTCGTTTGCTGAGTTTTTTGAATCCCTTTGATGACCCCTCTGGCTCCGGTTACAACCTTATTCAAGCGTGGACTGCCATTGGAAGTGGTGGCTTAAAGGGTAAAGGCTTAAATGATGCCTATTTTCTTTACTACGGGTATCTCCCTGTGGACCATGCAGATTTCATCTTTGCAACCATATCCTATGTCCTTGGTTTCTGGGGCGCAGTGAGTCTGTTGGCGCTCATATGTTCTTTTGTCCTGGGTGGAGTGGGGTTTGCCTTCTTTGTCCCCGATGATCAGCAAAAAAAGTTTTGCTTCATGACACTGTGTGCTTGGCTTGTCCAGTTTGGCATTAACATTGGAATGAACCTGGGTTTAATGCCCATAACTGGTATTCCATTGCCTTTCATAAGTTATGGTGGATCTGCTCTTCTCATGAACATGGTTATGCTTTTTACGTTTCTTTCTTACAGGCCCGAGCCTGAGACCCATTAGGGTCCCAGGATTACCTCAGCAGATCCAGCTTCCACACTGCGGCTCAAACTTTCGCTTATGAGATCCACGTTTATGTTGTTTATGTACTGAATTTCGCTTTGTGGGTCCCAGATGCAGTTCCGAGTAAGGAACCTGTCGGCAAGAAGGAGAGAAATACTGGAAGTGGACTCCAAACTCATGGTATATGCACCCACAGTGAACCTTTTAAATCTATCCAGTTCTTCGTGGGTTAGTTTTCCTTGGTTCAACCTTTCTAGTTCCTCCTGGATTATGATTTTCGCTCTGTCTAAGCCCTTTGGTTTTAGATCACAGGAGAAAACAAGTGCACCTGCTACCGAAGTTGCCTCTACTGAGGAGTAAACAGAATAGCTAAGGCCTTCTTCCTCCCTTATTCGCAGAAACAGCTGGCTGAAACTGGACCCACCAAGAATATTTGATATGAGCTGGTAAACAAAAATGTCGTCTTTTGCTGCTTCACAAGCTTGTAAAGCAAGCCTGTAATAGGTCTGCTGAGTGTCTTCCTTTATTCTTGAGGTGCCTGGATTAAAGTTAGGTTTTTCCATTTCCCTCAAGGGATCAATCAAAGTGGCAGGAATTTCCACATTTTTAAGGAAGTCCTCCAGTACCCTTTTGTCCAACGGGCCCGCCATTGCAACGCAGGGTTTTTGGTTGATCAATTTTTCCCAAAAACTCCATAGTTTTCCCCTGGTGGCGTTTTCAATATCTTTGCGCCTACCAATAACGTCTTCACCCAGACGATGGCCATTCCACATGAGCTTTTGCAAGTGTGAGTAGGCCCTTTCCTCTGGCTGATCTTGAGCCATCTGGATTTCACTAATAACGACCTGTTTTTCAATAGACAAAGAAGTTTCTTCTAATAAAGGCTCGTAAGCCAAGCTGAACATGGCTTTTATAGCGTTTTGCCAGTAACTAGCCGGTACTGTTGCTGTTAGATAGATGGCATCGTAGGTGGTAAAACCGTTGTAGCGGCCACCCACGCCTTCTATTTCCATGGCTAAATCTTTGCTTGTCGGGTAGCTGCGCGTTCCCCTAAAAAGCATGTGTTCCAACAGGTGAGCATATCCGTATTGGTCTTCTTCTTCAACCATGGCACCACCTGGTATGGCCATGGTTATGGAAAACACGCTGGTATCTCTTTTTGCGTAAAGCGATGGAAACTCCGTGCTGAGCACTTCAATATTCATTTCTTACCTCCTTCGAGTGATCTGCTAAATTTGGGTACTAAGAGTTCTACAGAAGTTCATCAGTTTTCTTAAGTCTTTCTTCAAGTTCTGCTTTTGAAGGGCGCTCCACGTTTATTACTACGTAACGAGTATAGGCCACAGGGGTATCCACCTCAATCACATCTTCGACCTTCACCGAATCTGATTGTTTAGCTACTTTTCCATTCAATCTCACATAGCCTGCCTGGATTATTTTTTGTGCCAAAGTGCGCCGCTTGATGATACCGCTTTCTTTCAGAAACTTATCCAACCTCATTCTTTGATTTTTCCCATAAAGTTTCTATGTCACTTTCCCCTTCATGCTCCGTCACGTATTTTAGACGCTTCTGGAACTTTCTGCTACTGTGAAGAAGAGCGTCTTCAGGATCCACGTTAAGTAGCCTTGCCAAATTAACTACCGTAAACAGGAGATCGCCCACCTCTTCCTTTAGCTTGTCAGGCTCTTTACTTTCATATGCAGAGCTAAGTTCTTCAAATTCTTCTTCAAGTTTGTCTCTTAATTCCATGGGATTTTCCCAATCTAAACCATGGTGGTGGGCTTCATCCTGCAAACGAAGCGCCCAGACAAAAACATTTGCTGGAACAGTTTCCTCCGCGTTGTTTTTTCCTTTGCGTTCCTGCCACTTGCTTAGGACAGTGGCAGCGTCTGAATCATGATCTGATGCGAACACATGAGGATGCCTCAAGATTGCTTTCTCTGAGGCTTTGTTAAAAACATCAACCAATTTGAAGGCGGCATTTTCCTCTGCTATGACGCTGTGAAGCAGTAGATGAAGCCATAAGTCTCCCAGTTCTTCAGCGTAATTATCCGTGTCTTCCTTTGTAATAGCTTCCATGAGCTCACTAAGTTCTTCACGGCTCAGGGTAACCAATTGATAGGGAGTGACTTCCCTATCCCAGGGACACTTTTCCCTTAGGGTTTCAACCACTTTCTTGAAACGCATGAACTGATAACCCACCGCGTCAGGCAGTGAATACTGCTCACTAATGTTTTCAAAAGAAGGTGGCTCTGACAACCTAAAAATACTCTGCAGCTCCAAGGCGGCCCTTTGGGATGTATAACCCAAGCTTTGTAGGAATAGATTGGAAAAAAGCAGGGCGTCTTCCAGTTTACTCGTGATTACCACAGTTGTGTCTTCGTTGGTCAGCAGACTTTTCCAGACATCCTCTAGAACTTGCTGCCAGTCGTTTATGACTGCTGGCAGTCGTATATGACCACGCTCTTGTTGGCAAGGCGTGTCTGTATCAACACACACATCCAAACCTTTTACAACCTTGTACCGCTCCATATTAACATCTTACACCAGTGCGAGAATCTTGGTATAATTCTATTTATGTTATATTAACTGAAAGTTAAAAGGGGAGGGGTGAGTGTGCTCGAGTTTTTTGCAGTTGCAGTACTTTTACTGCTAACGGTCATCGTTAACGCTCGTTGGATTCTGGGCATAAAAGTGGAAAACACTTTGGCTGCGCAAATCAGTGGCCACATCCACGATGGAGCTAAGGCGTTCCTATCCAGTGAATACAAGGTCATGTTCCCGTGGATCGGCATTCTCTTTGTCGTACTTGCCTTACTTACGGGTTTTAAGTCGGCGATCGCTTTCTTGGCCGGTGCGCTGTTTTCCATTGCAGCTGGGTACATTGGGATGCAGATTGCCACACTGGCAAATGTGCGTACTACCGAAGCCGCTAGGAAAGGTAGTGGAGATGCTCTTGCTGTTGCTTTTTCTGCCGGATCTGTCATGGGTATGACCGTGGTTGCCTTCGGTTTGCTCGGTCTGGGGCTTGTGGTTTTTATCTTCGGCGGTTTCGAAAAGGCAGGAAACATTGTCAGTAGTTTTAGTTTGGGAGCTTCATTTGTTGCGCTTTTTGCCCGTGTGGGCGGAGGCATTTTCACCAAAGCTGCTGACGTTGGTGCAGACCTGGTTGGGAAGGTGGAAGCCAACATACCCGAAGATGATCCACGAAACCCTGCAGTCATAGCTGACAACGTGGGTGACAACGTAGGTGACGTAGCCGGTATGGGAGCTGACCTGTATGAGTCCTATGTGGGTTCCATTGTTGCTTGTATTGTTTTGGCTTTAGCTGAACAAAACATGGTTGGCTTGAGTTTTGTTTTGTGGGCAGTGGCTTTGGGTGCCCTTTCTTCCTGGTTTACCATATTGCTTGTCAGAGGAATCTCCTCTCGCTCCCGCATGGAGCCTGCGAATGTGTTTAGGATGGGAAGCGTGCTGGTGACACTCCTGGCTGTGGTTTCTGTCTGCCTTATTCCGCTTTGGACAAGTGCAAGCTGGTCTTATGTTGTGTCGACAGTGGCAGGCATGATTGTGGGCATCGCCATTGGTTTTATAACTGATTACTACACCATGGGCGAGCCCATAAAGGAAATAGCGAAAGCAAGTGAGACTGGAGCAGCCACAAACATTCTTTCGGGTATGGCAATTGCCATGCAGTCCACCTTTTTCCCTGTCATACTGGTGGGGTTGGCCACCATCATTTCTTACTATAGTGCTGGGCTGTTTGGAATTGCCTTGGCTGGAGTAGGTATGCTTTGCACTTTGGCATATTCACTGTCAGTGGATGCTTATGGACCTGTGGCAGACAATGCTGGTGGCATAGCTGAAATGGCTCATTTCTCACCTCAAGTACGTGAGGTTACTGACGGACTAGATGCTTTGGGTAACGCGACGGCTGCCATGGGGAAGGGTTTTGCCATTGCTTCGGCTGCGCTAACGGCTTTGGCCTTATTTGCGGCATTCAACAGCGCTGTTGGGCTACAAGCACTGGATGTTTCAGATCCCAAAGTGCTCACAGGAGTCATGGTGGGAGCAGCTTCACCGTTCCTGTTCTCTTCCATTGTCATCAATGCTGTGTCCAGGACTGCTTTTGTCATTGTGAAAGAGGTCAGACGTCAGTTTAAAGAGATACCTGGTTTGCTATCAGGCCAAGCCGACCCCGACTACGTGGTATGCGTGGGTATTAGCACGCAACATGCCTTGAAGAACATGGTGGTACCTGCTCTATTGGCTCTGATTCTGCCTCTGGCTTCTTACTTCTTGCTAGGAGTCGAAGGCGTGGGCGGTGTACTCATCGGGCAGACAGTGAGTGGATTTGTTATGGCAGTTTACATGGCGAATGCAGGTGGAGCCTGGGATAATGCGAAAAAGCTTATCGAAGGTGGTTTTTTGGGTGGAAAGGGTTCTGAGGCGCACCATGCCGCAGTCATCGGTGACACGGTTGGTGATCCATTGAAGGACACAGCTGGCCCCTCCATTAACATACTGATGAAGTTGAGTACGGTGGTGTCTCTCATACTCATACCCATTTTTGT
>DUSQ01000049.1 GCA_012842545.1 Coprothermobacter sp. | reverse complement strand
TCCAGTTGAGCTACGGGCCCATCCTGGTCGGGGCGGGCGGATTCGAACCGCCGACCTCTTGCTCCCAAGGCAAGCGCGCTAACCAAGCTGCGCTACGCCCCGCAGAAATTTATTATACCATTATTCCTTGTCAGTGTCACGGCCTGGGTTGAACCCATTCACGATGGGCATCCTCCAACCTTTCCCAAAATTACGTCTTGACACTTTGGGGGCAACGGGTGCTTGCTTTCTTTTGAATTCGCTGCTTTTAACCATGCGAAGAACCTTTCTCGTCAGCTCCTCCCCATATTTACCCTCAAGTTCAGCAAAAGACAGGTTATCCACGATGTAGTCCTCCAAGAAAGGATCAAGTACTTCATATGGGGGTAGAATGTCCTGATCTCTTTGGTTGACGTTCAGCTCAGCTGAAGGTTCGCGCCTTAAGGTGCGTTCTGGAATTACAAACCCCACGGAGTTTCTGTACCTGGCAAGTTCGTACACTTGTGTCTTAAGCACATCCCTTATGGGAGCGAAACCACCAGCCATATCGCCGTAAATAGTTCCGTAGCCCACAGCACTTTCGCTCTTGTTGGAGCATGACAAAACCAAGTATCCAGTCATATTTGAAAGGTAAAAAGCTATGTTAGCTCTTATCCTTGCCTGCAAATTCTCATCAGCCACATCAAAGGTCTGCTTATGGAGTTTCTCTCTTAGAACTTCTTCATAGACTTCGAATATGCTATCAATTTGAATAACTGAGAGTTCGCACCCTAAGTTGTTTGCCAAAAGACTTGCATCTTCAAAAGACTCCGGACTATTAAACCGACTAGGCAAATAGACCAACTTCACGCGTTCAGGTCCCAAGGCATCCACGCTCATTGCAGCTACCAATGCACTGTCAACTCCACCTGAAACAGGCACTATGGCACCTTTGAACCCCTGCTTCTTTACATAGTCGCTTAAAGCAAAGACCAGCCCCTTGTAAAGATTGCCAATGTCATCTTCGGACACGGTTACGCCTTCGACAACCTGCACTGAGTCAGCAACTGTAAGATTCACCTCAATGCGTTTCACTTTTGGATCTTCCATCCCCGCGGAGCTACTACGGGCTGCACTTTCTTTTACCATAACGGGAACATGAGCCACACAAAGACTTTCTTCAAAAAACGGCAGTGAACAAGTCACCCTACCATCTTTTTGAACTACCAGACTTCCTCCATCGAACAACAGCTCATCTTGACCTCCAACCATGTTCACATAAACGATGTTCACATCCAGCGACTTTGCCAGGTACTGAAGTAAGCTCAAACGATTCCTCACCTTACCGTACTCATAGGGGGATGCATTTATGCATAACACAGTGGAGACTCCAGCTTTGCTAGCCCACTGCGCAGGTCCATCGGGGTGCCATAGATCTTCGCAGACCACAACTCCCATGGAAGTGTTTGCAAATTCTAAGACGGTAGCCATGGACCCAGCTCTGAAATAGCGTAGCTCGTCAAAGACATCATAGTTAGGTAGGAATACTTTTCTGTGGCTATCGATAATTCTTTCTCCACTAAGCACAAATGCACTGTTGTAAAGGTCTGTTCCTTCTTTCTCAGGCGCTCCCAGAATAACCACTTGATTAGGCGGAACCGACTGCGCTATTTCGCGTAAAACCTGCTGGCTTTGTTGCTGGAAGTCTCTGTTGAACAGAAGGTCCTCCGGCGGGTAGCCAGTCAAGGCAAGCTCAGGAAAAACCACAATCTCTGTTTCTTTGAGTTCATGCAAGGCGCTAAGGATTTTTTCTTTATTGCCCTTGAGGTCGCCAACTTTTGGATTTATTTGAGCTAATCCGATTTTCATAAGCATGATTATATAACACAAAGGGGAGCCCAGTGGCTCCCCTTTTCGAGACGTGCTGTTATGAGTTATGGAAGAATGGTGATCCTACCAACTACTTCGTAGTCAATGGTTTTTCCTTCTTCAGTCATTTGCTTAATGGCTTCGATGATGGCATCACGAACCAGCACGAAAGTGTTGGTAACGTTTGTACCGTTCTTGAACGCAGCGAAACCATCTCCGCCCGTTGCTAAGAAGTCATTCGTTGCGACTTTGTAAGTTGCATCTAAGCTAAATTCTTTACCATTTTCAAAGGAGACCGCAGTAACTCTTTCACCTATGGGCTTGCTCATATCGCAGGTCCAGCGAATTCCGGAAGGCTGTAATTGACCTTTACTGACGCCGTTCTCGTCAGACTCGCCCTCTTTCAAGCAAGATCTCTCAAGCAGAGCCTTTATATCCGCACCTTTGAGGTCCATGACCACAACTGTGTTGTCAAAGGGCATCAGCTGCCAAATGGTGCCCACTGTTATTGTGCCCGTTGGAATGTCAATGCGAATACCACCTGGGTGCTGGAAAGCTGCATCCACAACAGCATCGATGGCTTCGCTTGCGGTCTGCAAAACGATATCGGAGATGAAGTCACCCAAGTTGGATTCGAGGTAATAATCCCTTGTTAATCCCTTCTCGGTGTATCCAATCTCAGTGCTAAAAACTGGTCCCACTTTCTCGTCATATGCCGCAATAATTTCTGCAATCGCTGGGACTTTTGTTTCTGTGGTAACCTTAGGAGCTATCAAAGTCGCGGTCTTCAACAGAGTTTCGCCTTCCAATGCGTCATAAAGAAGACCTATACCGCCGATTCTCCGTCCGTTGTACCAAGCTTGAACAGTAGGAACACCGTCAATGAATCCAGCAACTTGGGTGTGGCTGTGTCCGGTAATCAAGGCATCCGGCTTGTAGCCTGCAATATCAACTACGGAGGGGCCTGTTATGGAACCTGTCTTTGCGTCTTGAAAAGCACTATCATGAGCAAGAACAACAACCAAGTCAGTCTTATCTCTTAGCTCAGTGATGTAAGGCTGTATGGAGCTGGCGCTCTTGAATTCCAATCCGCCTACGATGGACGGGTGAGCGGTTATGGAAGATTCCGGTGTAGTGAAGCCAACAACGCCCACAGTGAGGAAACCCTTTTCAAGCACCGTATAAGGCTTTACGAAATCTACCGGTTCTCCAGTTTCCTTATTGAAAATATTGCCAGAAACGATAGGAAACTTAGCCTGCTCAATTCGCTCTTTTAACACATCTAAACCCCAGTCGAACTCATGGTTTCCAATTGCCATGGCATCAGTACCGATGGCGTTATGTAGTGCAATTAAAGGTTCACCGTGCAATATGGTTGACGTGGGAGTACCTTGCATCAAATCACCAGCATCAAAGAAGTACGTGTAAAGTGGGTTCTCCGACCTGTATTTGTTGACGTACCAAGCGATGGTTTCATATCCGCCCACCGTAGCTTTTAAGTTGCTGTCATTATAGAAAGTGCTTATGTTGCCATGGAAGTCGTTAATGCTGAGCATACGGACGTTCGGGAAACGACTCCAGTGAAGCATGTAAACCAGTTCGCTCTCGTTAATTGTATCTTTTGGAGCAATCTTTCCATCTCGAGTCTTGAGCCAGCCATATTTTAGCGCTGCTGCTACATACGGCCTTGCCCAGGAGGAAACTTCCTCTGCGTCTGGATATTTTGCTAGAATGCTGCTGGCTTCATCAGCATCTGGTAGTGCATCTGCTGCCTTCATTCCTCTAAGCGCAACGACAACTGACTGTTCTCTGGTCAGATTATCTTCTAATCTCACAGTGTCATCACCATATCCAACATAAAGTCCTATTTGGAGTAAAGGCTTTACACAGCCATTTGCGTTGGGGTCAAGGTCTTTGAATTCTGGTATCTCATTGGTTGGTTCTTCAGTGATGTAAACTGGTGTGAAGAAGCAAGCAGCGCTTCCTCTGGTCAAAGTGACTGATGGCCCCTGGTAGCCTGAGTACAAGGTTTTAGTTTGATCCAAAGTGGCATAATCATTTACCAAAGTAGGTACACTGTACAACAGATAAGTTGGGGTTATGGACCAGTTGTGATCCGTCTCAGGGGCAATGGTTTTATTTTCTTTTATGTAGTTGACGATATAGTCAGCAATGTCAATGTCGCTTTCCCAGAGTTTTTCTGCACCTTTAAACACAGTGTCACGTAACGACTCGAACCTGTGGTTGTTAATGGCGATCACGTACCAATCGTCCATTTTAAGTGGTTCTCCCTTGTATGTCAGGTTAACCACTCTTTCTCCAATGGGTTTCGTAACGTCGATCTGATAGCTGACACCCGACACCTCATCAAAGTTGTAAGCGCGGAAATTGGGATCCGAGCTTAAGGTCGCACCATTTAGTGGATCGTAGCTATAGACGAAATACTTTGCTGAATTCTCCAGCAAATCCTTAATCATCTGGCCCGTGACTTTAACCTTGTAAAGTGTGTTGGCATAAATGTAGAGGGCGTTTACGTCTTTAATCGTTATGGGGCCCTTGGTAAATGTTGGCGGAGTGGTGGGCAGTATGGCTTGTACGGCAATATCAGTGTCAGCAGCCCACTCCATGGCTTTCAGTTGTAAGTCGAAATAAGCATTATCAGCCATGCGAGCAGTCAATGCATCAAGCACTGGAAAGTCTTCAGTAAACTCTCCAATTGGCGTACGGATAAATTCGAGGACTTCTTCGTGTTCCTTCTGTAGCAAAGCAATAAGTTCTTTGTCTTCTTCATAGTCTTTCATCTTCACGGTAGTGGGAACTGCATCAGAGATCTTCCAAGCACCATTGTCTTTGACCAAAGTGAGGTCGATTCTACCGACAGCTTTTCCCCAAGAACTGGGCTGAACCACAGGTATTTTTGCTCCAGATGATGTGGTGATTACTTTTGCTAATTCACTGTGATCGTGACCTGAGAGAACTGCATCTATTCCTGGGACTTTGTCAACAACGTTGTAGATAAAGTTCTCTGGGTACTCGCGAGTGCTATAGGTCTTAGTCTCAGGGTCGTATTCTAATCCAGAGTGACCAGCCAGGATCACCACGTCAACCTTTTCTTCATTCCTTAGGATGTCCACATACTTCTTTGCGGTCTCCACAGGATCGATTAGGTCAACACCTTCTAAGTTAGAAGGTTTTTCTACTTTCTTAACTACCAAGCTGGTCAGACCAAGAATACCGATCTTTACCCCAGAGCGTTCTACCACCACATAGGGTTTAAAGTAAGGTTCATCAGTGCCAGCTTTTACGACATTAGCTGAAATGATTGGTACTGACAATGATTTGGCAAACTTGCTTAGAACTTCCATACCAAAGTTAAACTCATGGTTTCCTAAGACCACTGCATCATACTTCAAGTAGTTCAGAGCTGCGGCCATAGGGTTGAGCGTAGCTGTGAGGTAATTCTCTACTAGGGGAGTCCCTTGTAAGAAATCGCCATCATCAACAAGAATCGTGTTCGGGTTTTCCTTACGCACCTCATTGACGTAAGTCAGGACCTTGGATAAGCCGAAGGTTTGGTCTTCTTTGTCTTTGCCGTAGTCATAAGCTAAGATATGACCGTGAATATCTGATGTTTCCAGAACTGTGATCTTTAGGGTTTCCTGTGCGCGCACATTCAGGGGTACAACGAAACCAACCACCATGGCAAGGACCAAAACCAAGGACAAGTACCTCTTAAGGATCTTTCCATCCAAGTCTAAACACCTCCTCCTTTGCGGGATGAAAATGGATTATAACTATAAACATTATACGATGTTAAATTAAGAGGTGATTAACAAAAAGCTCGTCAAGGAATTGTCTGATCAGCTTTTTGAAGAGTTTTCTATGAAGAACTCCTCAGCCCAGTTGCCAATGCTCCCCAAGCCTGCAAATAGAACAATGTCGTAACCGTTCATGATGCTGGGCAAGTCCTGAAATAGCTTTTCCTTATCAGGATAAAAGTATTTGTTCCTGCTGCTTATTTCCGTAAACAGCGGATAACTACTGATATCTTCAGGAGGTTCGTCGGATCTGTATATCTCTGTGATTACCACATCGTCCCAGTGTGATAGTTCCTGGACAAATTCTTTAAATAAAAGCTTGTACCTGCTGTATCGGTGAGGCTGAAAAACAAGTAGGACCCGCTGTTTGCCAGATTCAAAAACTTCACGAAGAGCCTTCAGTTCGGTTGGATGTAGAGCAATGTCTACCATGACCGCCGTATCATTTATGGTTCCGAGAATCTGCTGCCTTCTGCGTGGTGTTTCTACTTGCTCCAAAACTTCAGCAGCTGCATCAGGCTTAACGCCCATGACAATAAGCGAGGAGAAAGCCATAGCCAGATTCAATCCGTTGTGTTTACCGAAAATTTTATTATTCAAAATAGTGTAACTTTTACCTCCATAGGACAAG
>DUSQ01000048.1 GCA_012842545.1 Coprothermobacter sp. | reverse complement strand
GTGGGCAGCGAAGATGCGCTTTATGAGATTGTCAACTACTTAGAGTCTTTAAGAAAAGGAGAACAAGAGCCATGAGAAGAATTATTGCCATACCCCTGGGAGATGTGGCAGGCATAGGGCCTGAAATTGTTGTGAAAACTCTGAACAATCCAGAAATTTACGAGGTATGCAAGCCCTTGGTGGTGGGACACTCAGCGCCATTGCAAAAAGCCATGAAAGTATGCGGAACGCATCTGAAGATTAATCAAATATCTGCGCCTGAAGAAGGGTTGTATGAGCCGGGGACCTTAGATTTAATTGAACTAGATTGCCCAGGTATAGAAAAAATCGAGTTTGGAAGAATTCAAAAAGAGGCTGGCCTTTTTGCTTTTGAATTCATCAAAAAGAGTGTAGAACTGGCACTTGATCACAAAGTAAGCGCATTAGCCACCACGCCCATAAACAAAGAGGCATTGAAAGCAGCGGGTGTTCCTTATATTGGCCATACCGAAATGCTAGCCGACATGTGCGGAGTGTCCAACCCTCTTACCATGTTCCAGGTAAAGAACTTGAGAGTGTTCTTCTTTACTAGGCGCCTTTCTTTATTGGAAGCTATCAAAGCTATCAAAAAGGAAGATCTTTTCGCACATATAAGGATGGACATAAAAGCACTTCAGTCGCTAGGTGTTGAAAAACCCAAACTTGCAGTGGCAGCGCTGAATCCTCATGCTGGCGAACACGGATTATTCGGACACGAGGAGCTAGAGGAAATAGAACCTGCTGTAAAGAAAGCACAAGGCGAAGGGTTAAACGTGACAGGTCCGATCCCAGCTGATTCAGTTTTTTACAAGGCGCTGCAAGGCGACTTCGACGCCGTTCTTTCTTTGTATCACGACCAAGGTCACATAGCTACTAAGATGGTTGATTTTGAAAGAACTATTTCTCTAACCTTGGGGTTGCCTTTTCTTAGAACCTCTGTGGACCACGGTACTGCCCTTGACATAGCTGGAAAAGGAATTGCCACTAGCACCAGTATGGAAGAGGCCGTAAGGTTGGCAGCTCAGTACGCCCCAGTATACAGATACGACCTACTTACTACAGGGTAACAGCCTTCAGTAGCTACTGAAGGTCAAAATACTTTTAACTGTTTTGGGAGGTGTGAAGATGTCAGGTCCTCAAATGATCATCGGTTTGGTGGTGGGCATTGCAGTACTCATTTTCCTCATTCTTCGTACTAAAATTCATCCTTTCTTGGCTCTTATTATTTCTGCTTCTTTGACAGGCATTATCGGTGGAATGAACCCACCAGATGTGATCAAGTCCATCACTAACGGCTTTGGGAGTACATTGGCCAGCATTGGTATTGTTATCGGTTTTGGCGTAATGATGGGAAGAATTCTTGAGATTAGTGGTGCAGCTCAAAGAATGGCTTACACGTTTTTGAAGATTTTCGGGAAAGACCGAGAAGAATTGGCCATGGCTTTAACTGGATATGTGGTTTCCATACCCATCTTCTGTGATTCAGGCTTCGTAATTCTTTCGCCCATAGCCAAAGCCCTTTCGCGTACCACAAAGAAATCTGTGGTATCCATCG
>DUSQ01000047.1 GCA_012842545.1 Coprothermobacter sp. | reverse complement strand
TGGTGACTTTCTTACCAACTCGGTGGGTTTCCTTGGGATCCATACTCGGAATATGGGTGGTATTCATCTACGGATGGGCTGTGCTACCGTTTTTCCCCTGGGCACTTCTATTCCTGGCAGTGTTCATCACATGGCGCCACCGTGAAAACATACGCCGCCTCATGGCAGGAACCGAGAATAAAACCCTTTTACCTTGGGAGCAGAAGAGAGCAGCTGCAGGTAACAGTTAGCGGGTTGCAGTTGTGCCTTTATCTATGCTAATATATATGTTGCTGTAATTAAACACTTTGATGACCATATGATGGAGGGGTAGTCTAATTGGTAAGGCACCGGACTTGAAATCCGGCGGCCCGGAAGGGCCTTGTGGGTTCGAGTCCCACCCCCTCCGCCAAAATATAAAAAGGAGGACCTGACGAGCATGTACGCTTTACTACAAGTTAGAGGAAAACAGTACAAAGTGAAAGAAAACTCAACCATACTAGTGCCTGGCTGGGACGAAGTTAAGCCGGAGGAAGTAAAAGTCCTCATGGTTAAAGACGAACAAAACGTTGTCGTGGGAACACCTTTTGTGGAAGGTGCTGAGGTAGAGTTTGAACCTGTGAAGCAGATCAGGACAAAAAAGATAAAGGTGCGGCGCTTCAAGGCTAAAGCGAATTACCACAGGAAAAAATCTCACAGGATACGTTACACCATTTTGCGTGTTAAAAACGTTAAAACACCTGTATTAACGGAGGGATAAGAGAACATGGCACATCATAAGGGCGGAGGCTCCTCAAGAAACGGCAAAGATTCTAACCCGCAGTACTTAGGTGTAAAAGCTTACGGCGGAGAAAAGGTAAAACCTGGAAGCATCATCGTTAGGCAGAGAGGAAATCGCTTTTGGCCTGGGAAAAATGTGGGCCAAGGAAAAGACTTTACTCTGTTCGCGCTGGTTGAAGGCGTAGTTCAATTTGAGAAAAAGGGCGGAAAGAAATTCGTCAGCGTGATTCCTAACGAAGAACAGTAATGATATTCATTGACACTGCTGAAATCATTGTTTACGGTGGAAAGGGCGGCGACGGAGCCGCCTCTTTTCGTCGTGAGAAATTCATTGAAAAAGGTGGACCCGATGGCGGTGACGGTGGAAAAGGCGGCGATGTGTACCTGATAACGGACCCTGCCCTGCTCACACTGTACGATTTCAAGTACCAGAAGGAATTCAGAGCTGGAGATGGCGAGCCGGGTCGATCTCAAAAGCAGTTTGGTAAGGACGGAAAAGATCTGCTCATACGCATACCAGTGGGCGTCATAGTTGCCGACTTGGAAACTCAAACCGTGGTAGACATGGATAAACCGGGAATGAAACTGCTGGTAGCAAGAGGCGGTAAAGGCGGTAAAGGCAATGCACGCATGGCTACCGCTACCAGGCGAGCACCGCGTTTCAGAGAATTGGGTCGTGAAGGCGAAACAAGAAGACTTCGTTTGGAACTGAAACTGGTAGCTCATGTGGGGCTCGTTGGGTTGCCGAACGCTGGTAAATCTTCACTCATATCAGTCATAAGCAAGGCGAAACCAGAAATAGCCCCCTACCCCTTCACCACGCGGTCACCAGTATTGGGAATTGTTAAGAAAGGTGAACACTCCTTCGTGGTAAGCGACGTCCCAGGTCTCATAGAAGGAGCTCACGAAGGAAAAGGATTGGGTTTAACTTTCTTGCGGCATGTTGAGCGAACCAAAGTTCTCGCTGTGGTTATTGACGCAGCTGCAATTGATGGTTACGAGCCTATGCAAGCCTATGAAACGATTATTAATGAACTTCAAGCTTACAACCCTAAATTACTTGAGAAACCACGAGTTTTGGTGCTTAACAAAATCGATCTGCTACAGCCAGAACAAATTGATGAGCTCAGAGCCCAATTTAGCCAAAAAGAACCGCATATTGTCTTTACCAGTGCAGCCACCGGCGAGGGAACTGATGAACTGGTGAATGTTTTCTTCGAGCTCATAGCGCCCATGTTGGTGCTGGAAGAGCCCGTCGCAGAGCCCATAACAATGGAACTTCCACCCTTGCCCGACGATTTTACCATTCGCAAGGAGGATGAATACTGGATAGTTGAAGGTAAATGGGCTCGCTACATATCCAGATACGATACTACCCAGCCTTGGGATTTTCAATATGTTCAAAGAGAGATAAGGCGAAAGAAACTCGAGGAAATATTGAGGCAAATGGGCGCGAAAGAAGGAGACACCGTAGTCATACATGATAAAGCCTTCGAAATACTTTAGGACCGGCCTTCTTGCAGGTGTTTTTGATCCTATTCACATAGGTCACCTGTTCATGGCACACCTGGCCATGGAAGCTGCTAGTCTGGACAGAGTTTGGTTTGTTCCCACGCATGTCCCTCCTCATAAAGACAGCCCCAAAGTGCCCTATTACCACCGTGTTAGAATGCTCGAGCTCGCTTTGGCTGAAGAGCCAAGGTTCATGGTCATGGAGTTAGAGAAAGAAGCCAGGCCCATTTACTCCTACGAAACCATTTTGTCCGTTAGACATGTACTGGGCGAAAAACCGTATTTCATAATAGGGAGCGATGAGTGGGAAGAGTTGCACAACTGGCGTAGATATGACCTACTCGTTGAAAATGCTATTTTCGTCGTAATCCCACGCAGACCAATTGCGGTAACCAGACCTGATGCAGAAGCCATCTTTACAGACGCGACACCCATAAACATCTCTTCCACATACATTAGGCAAAGGGCAAGCCAGGGAAAACCCATAACGTACCTGGTGCCGAAAGCAGTAGAAACATACATTCACGAAAATCACATTTATTATCCATGAATGCAAATAAATGAAAGAGCGAAAGGAGGTGAACAAACGTTGGATCAAGATGTGGAAGCCATTGAGAAACTTCTCGATGAGAAAAAGGCTGAAAACATAAAGATCATTGACATTAGCTCCCTGGATAGCGTTGCAGATTACTTCATTATTTGCACTGCTAACTCCCTCACTCACAGTCAATCACTGGCTGATTCATTGGAAGAACTACTTGATAGCAAGCACATCACTTACCGAGTCGAAGGTTACAACCCAGGTGATTGGGTGCTCGTGGACATAGGCGACATCGTAGTACACATTTTCACTCAAAGAGCCAGGGAATATTACGATATTGAGTCCCACTGGACAAGCATGGTAGAATATATAAAGAGTAGACGAGGCAACCGCAACCAAAAGGTTGAGGAAAGTCCGAGCTCCACAGAGCAGGATGCTGGGTAACACCCAGTGAGGGCGACCTCAAGGACAGTGCCACAGAAAATAGACCGCCTGGCTAAGTCATTCGCCAGGTAAGGGTGAAAAGGTGGGGTAAGAGCCCACCGCAGCGCTGGTAACAGTGCTGGCACGGTAAACCCCATCCGGAGCAAGGCCAAGCAGCCAGCTGTGACCCTGCTCGGCGAGCTGGCGGGTAGGCCGCTGGAGCTTGCTGGCAACAGCAAGCCAAGATAAATGGTTGCCAC
>DUSQ01000007.1 GCA_012842545.1 Coprothermobacter sp. | reverse complement strand
GGTAATTACCCTTTACCGCTGAGACTTTTTAATCATCCCGAGCTAACTGTTATTAAACTAATTGGCAGTACTCAAGGGAATTAAGCGTCCTTATGGTATTGGTATAGTGGTGAACTAAATTCAAGTGTGGCTAAAGAAATAGTACGTGCCAAGCTTAGCTGTTTTTCGTCCAATCTTAGCTCCTACGGCCCGAAGAAGATCGCGCTACAGCCCCTTCACATAAAGGGTGGTGTAGAGAAATGGGTATGCATAAGCCTAAAACAGATTCTTATTGGACACGGTAAAGTAGACTGCAGTAACATATTGATATATTGGTATGTTCTGATGATGGTCTGCTAATATTCATGATGTATTTTTTTGGGTCTAATCGTTTTGCAATGTCTTCTAAATTGTGTAAGAGAAGCCAAAACCGTTAGTCAATAATGGGGAACAGGTCTTCTTTGGGCGCTCCAGCTATACGTATGATTATCTTGTCACTACCCATTTCTTTTTGAAGCTGCAAAGGCTCGCCCTGCAGCCTCATCTCGCCGTGGTGTATAAGTACGGTGCGGTTGCATATGCGCTGCACTTCGTCAAGGTTATGGGAGCTCACGAAGATGGTTTTGCCACTTTGGTCAAGGTTAAGTATTATCTGTCCAGAAGAGTCGACGCCTGAATTTGGTTCATCAAGGATCAAGATATCAGGGTCGTGAACCATGGCCCTTGCCATTGCCAGCTTTTGCCGCTTGCCTTTTGAGTACGCTGTTACTTTGTCTGAAGCGTTGTCAGATAGCCTGACAGCAGCTAAAACTTTTCGGATCCTTTGTTTTCTTGTATCTGTGGGGACATTGTAAATTTGGCAGTAATAGTCAGGGTTTCCTAAAGCAGTTAGGTTGCCGTAGAGTCCGTCTGCTTCCAATACAAATCCGATTTTTTCCTCACTTCTTCGCTGTCAACCGGCTTTCCCATTATTTGAACATTTTCCACTGTTGGGTTAAGGAGTCCAAGAATTATTGTTATAGTTGTTGTTTTGCCAGCACCTTTTGGTCCAAGGTAATTAAAGATATCGCTTTTCTGCATGCTTAAGTTAATGTTTTTGAGAATTTCTTTGTTACCTAAAGTCTTACTAACATGTTCTACTATAATTGCGTTCTCCCTTATGGGTCTCCTGTCTTTTAAACGATCCTGTCTCATCATATCATGTTTGTTTTCACCCTGAAAGAATATGCGCAGGAACTCTAAAATTACAACCTATGCTCGCCGGTGAATAAAGGATACCATACATCTAACACTAAGTCTCAGCAGGAAATTCAGAGTCTATGGATAGCTGCAATTGATTGATGCGGCTATCGGAGGAACCACGAGTCTATCCCGTCCTAACGGACTGCGGCCAGCAAGTGCATTGAAAGACTTTTCGGCTGGTGAATGGTAATAGTGTCTTTGTACGAGTAGTCAGGTGGCTAGATATCATTTATGATGGTCTTGAAGGAGATTCAGTCATTTTTAGCTTTGAGTTAGAGTCTAAACTGGAAAGTAAGGCTTTCACACGACTAACACTACTTATAAACTTGCTAACCGGTTCCGTAGTTCTCAGTAAGTTTTTCTCCGTTGATGGTCGTTTTAGGGCATATCACTCGCCCCAGCGCCTAAAAAAAACAGAACTAACAAACGCACATAAAAACACCTTTCATGGATGAAGAATGTTATCTAGAGTATCCCGCAACCCCTAAGATCTTGCCTATCGGCCAATCAAACAGCGCCTTATTATTGAAGAACCTCCAGTACACTATCATAAGGGACTATAGTCTGCTCTTTAAGGTTGAAGCCGCCGCAGGTCAGATTGTGCCTAATCTTGATGATGTATTCTTTTTTGAAGACGACAAAACCGTTAGGCAACACGTCAAAGTTTGCTGTAAAGATCTGTAGGATTTTCTTCAGCTTTTCTTTAGTTTGAACATGCGTTCTTGGGCTCTGTAGTTTTGATAGGGAATCAGCAACATCGATCACTAAATACGGTACTTCTACTATAACATCAGCCTGCTTTTGCTGCCTTTGTGTAAATCTTCTTTGCGATGCTTCGCGTCTATAAGAAATCTTCTTAATTTGTATGCCTATCTTTGTTGAATCGAGATTAACGATAGCGTCAATTCCAGTTTTGTCTAAGGTTGGGTTCGATATAAGCTCGCCAGGGTAAAGAGAATTCCAAAGATATTGGAAATCAAACTGAGTCAGTATAGACATCCATATTCTATACATTCTTGCCCTCAATCCCTCTTGCACGAACTGTATTGAGCATCCATAAAAATAAACTTCTATAAACTTGAAGATTTCAGCTATCTTTTCAGTCCAGTATTCTTCGAATACCTGGTCGAAATCCCTGAAGTCTGTTGTTTCCCAGTAGTACTTATAATATAAATCCAAGGGAAACAACTGGTCAGGTAAATCCTGTTCAACTGTTTTAATTGTCCTAAGATTTGAGTACTTATCCATGTCAATTCCTTGCAAGAAACTTCTGAACTTTGCGAAGTCAGCTGTCCAGTTGCGCGTCATTTAAATCCCTCCGTATGTTTTCAAGTTCTTTTTTTGTAGGCAGAGGAATATGCTTAATCTGGGAGACGCTAAGGTGGTATGTTATTTCTCTGAACGTTTCCTTGATATACCTTTTAACTAAACCCGAGTTCAGAAAGTTTACAACGTCTTCTTCTTCTAAATCAAAAGATCTGCCAAATAGATCTTGCTTTATCAAGAGATGATAAACTTCTCCATACCAAGGGTATGCTTTGTAGTCGTAAGCTGCAGCTATGTTTCGCGTGCCTCTAAAACCCATACCCATGACGATGCGTGGCTCGGAGAAAAAAGGTCTCAGTTTTGATATGTTGTTGGCTTTCACCCAGTACCCATGTGTGGAGACATAATCAACCCGCCCAGGGTTTAGATTTTTACTGTTCAATAATGGGAGGAAGTCGTCACTATCTACAGAAGCCCTTTTGAGCACATGTGGATTGGTTCTGACCTCTGGCGTCCTCAGGGATATGTGGACGGAATACACATCACCTATTCTGAGGGAACAGTATTGCTCTAATGCTTTGCTAAACTCACTAGCAAAAAGAACCGGCTGTCCAGTCCAATCTTGCCTTTCGCTTATTAACTTCTTTTCCTCACCATTGTGTTCTAGGAGGCGCAGTCTGTGCCGTGCATGACTATCCTTTTTAAAATTCAGTATGGCTGTAGCCACGTCTGCATCGGGCCTGAAGACGTTTTTGCCCATATAAATAATAGTAGTCTCGCCTGCACTAGCAAGAAAAGTACGAAGTTTTCTGTACTCGTCCAATATCATAAAGGTAGAAGGGACTATAAAGATCAGTTGTCCTCCATCTTTTAAGAGATTGACCGATTTCTCAATAAAGGCTCCATACATGTTATACTTCCCATACCACGTGGTTAGAGTTTGTTTGTACCTCTCCTTTGTTTGATTGTCAACTCTTATTGGATAGTGGTGGCTCTGGCTTGGGATTCCATATGGGGGATTGCCGATAATAACATCGAATCGATCTTCAGTATTCCATAAAATATAATCTGCACAAACGAATTCAACACCGTAAAGGACTAGCTCTTCGCGCGCGCGGTTAAGAAGTTCACCGTTTATATCTACTGCAACTTTCTTACTCGCTCTTTGGAACAATTGCGGTTTGTTTTTTTTAAATCCGCTTAGGAACTGGCACATTCCAGCTGCCGGCTCAAGTATACTAAGACGTTCCTTGCTTGTCAGGTGTTGTTCATCAATTAGGCTTATCATATAGTCTACGACCCAAGGCGGGGTGAAGAAGACGCCATTCTCTTTTCTTATTGCCCTTTCGTTGTTGTATTTTCCACGTACTGTTTTGTTGTATTCCATTATCTCTCCCTATTTTACGTAAGATCTTTTACTTTTTAATAGATTTTACTAAATCACTTTTCCTAGATTATACATGTATTCACCTCGGAGAACAACGTATTGCGCAGCTTGGCAAACCAATTGACAGTAAGGACCATTCTGCTCTATAGAAAGACGAAGCTCTACCAACCGCTATGCAGGCGAATGCCTGGTGCAAAGAAGTCATATAACTTAAACATTTTAGCAAATAGAATTTTAACAATGAAGTACTTACCATACATTCTGAATATCGACCGCTCTTCGCGCCACTGCTTTATTTTTAGTCTCATGGCACACAAGATGTCAGAGTGCCTGAAAAATGCAAGCCTGAGGCAGTCAAGTTTCTTTGAATGTGGATCGAAATTGGGCTTAACCTAACAAAATTGGTTATGTACGTGACGATTTGTTACAGATATCCCATTTCACAAACGGAACCGTGACTATTAACAAACCTTCGAGCATATCTTGGCATGAGCACGCAATTGCTTCAACAATTGGTAAAGTGCAAGTCGTAAATAGGCTCCGGTAATTTCTGTTTCTATATGGGTGCTCCGAAAACTTCTGCTTCTTTGGAAAGTCCGAGTCTCTTTAGGTGCATTTTTGTGGGGACGCCTTCTTTTGACCAGCCTCTTGCCATGTAGTACTGATCAAGCATGTCTTGGAACTCCTCTTCAGAGACGTAACTGCCTTTGCTAACGCCGTTTGATATGGGTTCGTGAGTAACCCTGTGAGGCAAATAGTCGTCTTTTCTTGAAAAGCCTTCACGTATGTTGAAAAGCCTTTGAAGGTTGTAAACTCTTTCACCTAGAGCCATTAGTTGTTCTATGGTGAACCTGCTGCCCGTTACAGCCTCGACGGCATCCAGTACTTCGTCCTCTAACCAGAACAAGCTGCGTGAGAATTTGCAAAGCCCAAGTGTGTCGTAGACGGTCATGAAGTCTTCACCGGTCTTTACTTCGTAACCTTTCCATTCAGATGAAAGTCGGTCAATGTTGCTAAGCTTCCAGAAAGAGCCGGTAAGCTCTGGTGCGTAAATCCCACCTGTGAGGTGGCATGCACCTCTGACTGAAACAGCTAAAGCTAATGCCATTCCTTTTAGACCCCTGACATCGTACGCAGGAGGTTCCAAGCCCTTTATTTCCAAGGCGAATCTCTCAGAACCTTTGCCAAGCTTTTGGGAAGCTTCTTTTACACCGTTGAACAAAAGTTCTCCCAATTTTCCTTCCCTTTTAGCCAGTTTTTCCATGGCTGCAACGGCAGCGTCGCCATCGCCGAATCTTAGGTCAATTCCGTCAGTGTCCTCTTTTGTTAATAGTCCTCGTTCATAGGCTTCCATTGCCCAGGCGACGGTAACGCCGGCGGAGATGGCATCAAGACCTGCCTTGTCGCAGATGCTGTTGAGTTTGGCTGTTACTTCAATGTCTTCAATGCCCAGCACTCCACCTAATGAATAGAGAAGCTCATATTCCACACCCTCAACCCGTAGTGGGGCATATTTTCCTTCTTTGATTACGATGTGCCTACCGCAAGGCTTGTTGCAGTTCGGACACGGATGGTGTTTTTCTGTGTAAAGGGGAGCCCAATAATATGGGTCCAGGTGCGATTTGCCATCAGGGTGAGCGTTAAAGCTGTCTTCAAAGTAGCTCTGCTGCCAGTTTTTAACAGGGAAAACACCCATTATCTTGTTTACCCATTCGTAGAATTCTCCAGATCCGTATTTCATGTCGAGCTCTGCCACGGGGCTTCCCACTATCTTCTGACTCCACCTCTTTATGGCTTCTCGCAAGGCTTCCACGTCGGCGTAGGGTATGCTCTTAGTTCCTCTTACTGCGATAGCTTTTAACATTTTGCTTCCCATGACAGCTCCGCCACCGGCTCTGGCTGCTTGCCTTTCTTCAAAATCAACGCCAGAGATCTTAGACAGTTTTTCGCCTGAGTAACCGATAGCACCAGTTCTTACGTTTCCCAGTTCCTCCTTTAGTAGCTCTTGGGTTTCTAAAGCGTCTTTTCCCCAGAGATGGGAAGCGTCTCTTATTTCAACGTTATCGTCGTCAATAAAAAGATAAACTGGTTCTTCGCTCTTTCCTTTGATTACCAGTGCATCGTAACCAGCTTTCCTAAGTTCAGCACCCAGGTACGCACCTGCCACGCTTCTACCGAAACCGTTGGTCAGAGGTGACTTGAAAGTTAGAGTGGTCTTGGAAGCAGTGGGAAGGCCACTACCTACCAACAATCCCGGAGCAATGACCAGAACGTTTTTTTCTGAAAGCGGGTCGATTTGGGGTTCGGTGAGGTCGAAAAGCAGACGGGTGGCAAGTCCCAAGCCACCTATGTAATCGTACAGTATTTCGTCTTCTATTTGTTGGATTTGAACTTTTCTTGAGGAAAGATCAACCTCCAGTACTCTTCCAAATGTACCTTTCACAGTTACCTACCTCCCTATGGTTTTCCACTTAAACTACTGTTAAAGATAGCACCTTTTTCGTGTGGTTGCGCACACTGAACACAGGGTCCGGTACAAGAGCAAAATAAAGCCGAAGGTTGCTTTTACTTCTTTGGAGTGGCCATAGTCAGGCAGGCTTAAGGAAGCGATATTCTAGCTTTCTCATGGACATACAAGCCGCAACAAATTAGCTGTTTTTAGGAAAAAGTTTCTCTCTAGTGTGAAACGGCAAATCTCACGAAGAAATTCCGGTTGTCAGGGTAGTAGATTTTGCACTATGGTAATTGTCTTGGTTTTTTCATCCCAGTTCACCGTTGCTCCAAGAGATTCAGCAACAAACCTGACAGGTACCATGGTCCTGCCATTTATGATTTCAGGAGCGACGTTTTTATTCTGAGTATCTATGGGCACCTGTTTTCCGTTTAAATAAGCCATGCTTTTGCCGATCCACATCTCTATAAGTGTGCCACTACTGGTTATGGTTACCTTCTTTTCTGATTCATTCCAAGCAACCTTAGCACCGAGAGCTTCAGCAACTGCACGTATGGGCAGAAGCGTGCGACTGTTTTTTATGACGGGAGGTGAATCAAGTTTTACCTGGGTTTCGCCATTAATGATCATGGTTGGATCGTTGACTTTTAGGATTAGTACCGTGTCAACTCTTTTAAAGTTAACCTCTATCTTAGTATTCCCTTGGATAACTACGTCAAAAGATGTGGTTGGTGCCATTGCTTGTTCGTTAATCTTTATGGCTTCAACTGCGTAATGTGTGTCGGGTGTCACAGTGAAGTGAATCTGCGATCCGATTGTGGCGCTGCTTATCTGGGGTGAAACAGACCCTCCTTTACCGACTATGAGATCAATCTTAGCTTGTTTTTCTTCTTTAATCTCATAAACGAGCTTTATATCCATATCAAAATACACGTCGTTTATGACTAGTTGGCTCGTGGATAAAGTGTACTTAAAACCTTCTGGGTCGGCGTCCTTCATGGAAATCCCGTTGATTAAAATGTCTTGTAGCTCTGCGTCATTAACGACTGTTGGAACTTCCAATGCCAATATTCCTCCGAAGATGACCTCTGCATTTATGGGTGCAAAGCCAGGAATATTTGATGACAGGGTTGCTGTGTAAATCTCTTTGTCTTTGAAGGAGCCATATTCCACAGCTGGCTTGATTTCGGTACTAACACCTGAATAGAACGGATACGATAGAACTGCCTGCGGGGTGGAGAACGATACAAAACCGTTCTTGCTGACCATTGGAGAGCCATCACCAATAGTGATGTTGCTAATTACATATGGGGGAGTGGCGGTTAACGTAATGGGGTCTTTTTGCGAAACGGCTAAATTCCCTAGTTCGATGGTGCTAAGAATACCACTGTCGGTTTTCACGTCCAGTACCACGGTGTACAAGGCAGTGTTGGTGCTGGATGGCAGCTCGAAATATACTGAGTGACTTGCAGAATCGTGGTAGACGGGTTGAGGCAGATGCAAGACTAGTTCGTTAAATCCGGTTATTACTGACCTTGTTTTATCAGACTCCTGTTGGATATTTATGGTGTAGGAGGTTATCTTGCCAAGATACTTTTCTGCTGAGCCTATTAGCTTTGGAGCATTAACTCCTTGCCATGTTATGAGGAGCTTCTTACCGTCTTCGGTGAGTTTTACGGAGCTTTGCTCGATGGAAGCTTGAATCATTCCAAAAGCATCTATGGGC
Source organism: Coprothermobacter sp. (assembly GCA_012842545.1). Lineage (GTDB taxonomy): Bacteria > Coprothermobacterota > Coprothermobacteria > Coprothermobacterales > Coprothermobacteraceae > Coprothermobacter. The sequence goes on along the minus strand of DUSQ01000007.1, from coordinate 4,293 downwards.
AAAGAAATACGCTCTTGTCTAAACTCCGCAGGTCCGTAGTTATATTCGGTTTCAATTTCAAAGCTGAACATGGACTCTTCTACCCCGGGTCCCCGAGACACATGCATGTTGAAGGGAACCTCAACGATATTGTTTGTTTGGTCAACTTTACCTTGATAGTATGCCATATCGCGAGCAGCACCGTTTAGACTTATTTCTGTGGTAACTAATGCACTCTTTATACGTACGATGTCAGGGTTCTTGAAATTCACCTTTATCTTCAAGTATTCACGGTCACTGTCAAGTATGGTAAATGAGTAAGATGTTCTAGGAATCAATTTGACTTTTCTGGACAGCTTCATACTGTTTCCTGCGTTGTCTGATATGGTTAGCTCAGCTACACTTTCTTCACTTATGTCCGGTGGTAACTCAAATGTTGCGTAATCCTTTGTCTTTTCGAGAAAATGTACAGGTTTGCCGTTTATGGTAAAAGACAATGCATCTTCGTTAACTTGAGTCTTATCATCCACATAGTTAATCTTGCCGATGCCGTCCACGTTGTACAGGTAGATGTAATTCGGGTTGTCGATGTCCAAGCTGGGAGGTGTTATGTCAGAACAGTCGACAAAGTAATTTCCTCCTGTTTGCACAGTTGTTGTAGTTAGGGCACCGTTGACGTAGTAAGTTTTTAGTGCTTCATAGTCGCCGTTAAAGTCACCGATGATGTTTTTCCCACGGCAAGCATCACTCACGTAAAACTCTAGAGTGGCACCTTTAGGAAACGTTAAGCTGTCATCAATCTCTATCCTGGGTGTCATCGTTGGTTCTTCAGGAACTGGTTCATCTGATTCATTAGCCATGATCATGCCGGAGCAGGCAAGAAAGAAAACTAATACCCAAGTCACCGTTTTTTTGAACACCGTTCTCACCCCGAATTATCCATTTTGAGATAATTATATGACACAGGCGACGTAAAGCACAGGAGTATTCAGTCAGGAGACCATGTTCTCATGAGCAGTTGTTCCATTTGAAAGTTATCGGAACGAGCTCCACTGTTTGTCTACTCTTAACGGTGGAAAAATCAATGGCGATGCTTTACTGGGCAGGGCTGTAAGTGGTAAGCAGAGAAGATAGGGCAGCTAACAACGAAACACCAGCACTGAATAGATAGGCATAACGCAAGCCTTGAAGGAAGAGTAACGAATCCTGTCCTAAGTACGCGGACTGACTAAGAATGGTGTGGGGAACAAAGCTGTAAAGAGTTAGGCTTCCCAGAGCAACGCCCAAAGCCATGCCCATGTTGCGTATCATGGAAAGTAGCGAAGAGCCTATCCCCAGGTAATTTTTTGGCAATGTGGCCATGACGGATTTGCTATTTACGGACTGGAACAAACCTGTACCAAAGCCATATATGGCAAGGCCAGAGGCAAGGTGAATAAAACTAGTATCCAAGCCTGAAAACCCAAGCAGCGCTATGCCCATAGCAGAGACAATGGAACCGAGAAAGCAAAGAATGTTGTCTGCTACTCTGGTATTGAGGCTGTGGCTGAGCAAGGAGCTAATCATGCTCGTAAGTGGAAAGACAGTGATCATGAGTCCTGAGACATGCGGTTGATAACCAAGAAGGCGCTGCAAACGAAATGGAAGGACAAAGGTCATCATGAATTGAGAAATCAACGTAAACATTGACGCTATCAAGCCAAAAGAGAACGAACGATTTCTAAAAAGCTTTAAGTTTACTAAAGCATTAGGGGTCCTCTGTTCAAAGTAAATAAAGAGCAACAGTGACAAGATGGAAATAAGCAGGAGTGTTTTACTGAGTGTGTTAAATGCGTAGTTGGAGGACAGACTTACCAGCAGTAAGAATGTTGATGAAAACACAAAGAACAGCCCCGCACCCAGATAATCAATTTTCGTAGCTGTGCCTTCGAAGTTTGGTATGTACCTAAGTGTGAGGAAGATTCCTGTTAAGGCTACAATGCCATCGACAAAGAATACCCAGCGCCAGCTCAAATAATTTGTTAACAACCCTGCTAACAATGGACCTATTACCAGTCCCAAGGACACAGTGAAAATATTCATCCCCATGGCTTTACCAAGCTCATCAGGTGGGAAAACGGCGGTAATAATGGCGAAGACAACAGACATGATCATGGAGGCTCCGAGTCCTTGAAGTGCTCTAAAGATGATGAGAAAAACAATGGACGGAGCAAAACCTGCCATAAAAGATGCCGCACAAAACAGCCATAACCCCCACAGGAATGGTTTTCTATAGCTAACAGCGTCTCCTATTTTGCCGAAGAGAAGCATGGTAGCGCTTACCACTGTTAGGTTTACAATTGGTACCCACTGCACTACAGACATGGGGACACTGAAAGCATCGCTCAGTGTGGGAAGAACAACGTTAATCATGCTCCCATCTATGGGGCCTATGATGTTCCCTATGAGAACGGCCCACAAAATGGCATAGCGGTTTATTGGAAAATGTTTCTGTTCCGCCATAAAAGAATAATACCGTATTTGTGGAATTAACAAAGAAGGAGGACGCCCAAGCGGTGTCCTCCTTCTTTATGGCCTTTTGTTACTATTTTCTTACTCTTCTTGCAAGAATGGGTAAGTCCAATTTGTTGGTGGTATGAGATTTTCTTTAACAGTTCTTGGCGAAATCCAACGGAGTAAGTTAAATGGTGAGCCAGCTTTGTCGTTTGTGCCAGAGCGGCGAGCACCACCGAAAGGCTGTTGTCCTACAACGGCTCCGGTGGGCTTGTCATTTATGTAGAAGTTGCCTGCCGCAAATCGTAGTACTTCATATGCTCTGTTGATTGCTTTCCTATCGTTGGCGAAAATGCTGCCGGTTAGTCCGTAAGGAGAGGTCTCATTGCAAAGTTGAAGGATTTCCTCATACTGGCTGTCTTCATAGACGTACACTGTGAGCACGGGCCCGAATATTTCTTCTTCCATGGTAACGAAATGTGGATCCTCAGTTTCGATTATGGTGGGTCTTATGAAGTAGCCCTTGCTCTTATCACCTTGTCCACCTGCAATGATTTTTGCCACATTGGAGTTCTTTGCCTTTTCTATGTAGCCCATAATCTTATCGAAAGCGGCCTCATCGATCACAGCATTTACGAAATTGTGGAAGTCACGAACGTCACCCATCCGTAGAGATTCGGTTTGGTCCACAAGTTCTTGTTTTATTTCTTTCCAAAGCGACTGTGGGATGTAAGCCCTGGAAGCGGCGGAGCACTTCTGTCCCTGGTATTCAAAGGCGCCGCGTATTAGTGCTGTTATAAGGGCTTTCGGGTCGGCTGAAGGGTGTGCAACTACAAAGTCTTTACCACCGGTTTCTCCCACAATACGTGGATAGGTTCTGTATGTGTCCATGTGTTCAACGATGGTTTTCCAGAAGCCATCAAAAGTGGAAGTTGAACCGGTGAAATGCAAGCCTGCAAAGTCAGGGTGATTGAAAACGACACTGCTTATGTCGGGGCCCGAGCCTGGCAAGAAGTTTATGACGCCATCAGGTAGCCCAGCTTCTTTGTAAAGTTGCATCAAGTAGTAATTGGATAGCACAGCTGTGGATGCGGGTTTCCAAACTACTACATTACCCATCAAAGCAGGAGCGGTGGCTAGGTTTAATGCAATGGCAGTAAAGTTAAAAGGTGAAACTGCAAAGACAAAGCCTTCTAGTGGCCTGTAATCCATGCGATTGTAGCTGTCACCAGAAGAAACAGGTTCCCACTGGTTGATGAGTGAAGCGAAATAAGGATTGTACCTAAGGTAATCAATACTTTCACAAGCTGCGTCAATCTCTGCTTGATAGACGTTTTTGCCCTGGCCTAGCATGGTAGCAGCATTTATTAAGTGTCTGTATTTGGTACTAAGGAGTTCGGCTGCCTTCAAGAATATGGATGCTCTATCTACCCATGACATGCTCGCCCATTCTTTTTTTGCTTCCAGAGCGGCTTTAATGGCCATTTTTGTTTCTTCGGGGCCTGCTTTGTGATAAGTTGCGAGCACGTGTCCGTGATCATGAGGCATTACTATTTTTCCTGTGCGTCCTGTGTAAACTTCCTTTCCACCAATTATGAGAGGAATTTCCAGCGTCAAATTGCTTTGGCGCTCTAGTTCTGCTTTAAGCTGTGCTCTTTCAGGAGTACCTGGTGCATAAGAAAGTACCGGCTCGTTTTTCGGTACTGGAATGTGAAAACCAGCATCACTCATTGTTCGTTACCTCCTTTAAAGGGAAGTCTTTTCACCACCCTTTATACATATTACCAAATGTTGAACTAAAGTTTAACTCAGTTTAAATTG
>DUSQ01000087.1 GCA_012842545.1 Coprothermobacter sp. | reverse complement strand
TGCTTGAAGAGGTTGCTAACAGTTCTGAGAAGATCATTGATGTACTTCGTTTCTCAGGTGTGCAGCAGGATGTCCAAGTTGAAGTTGCCTTTACCTATGTGGATGATTTCGACGAGAACATTGTGTCCTTTGTGAACTCCGTTCGGACGGTGGATGGTGGAACTCACGTACAGGGCTTAAGATCAGCAATATCAAAAACGCTGGCTGAAGTGGGTAAGAGGAAGGGACTGCTCAAAGACAACAATGTTTCCAGCGATGATTTTCGTCAGGGGCTGCGAGCAGTGGTAGCGGTAAGGGTCCCAGAACCGGAGTTTGAAGGTCAAACGAAGGGCAAACTGGGTTCTAAATACGTTAGAAATGTTGTGGAAGATGTGGTTTCCAAGGCTTTTGAAAGTTATTTGGAGACGCAGAATGACGTAACAAAGACGTTGATTCAGAGGGCATTGGCCTCTGCTGAAATGCGTGAAACGTTCAGGCGGACAAAGGAAATGATGAAGAACCGCCTCAGAGTGGAATCCACTGTTCTACCAGGGAAGCTGTCAGATTGTTCCAGCCGCGACGTGGATAAGCGTGAACTTCTCATTGTGGAGGGTGAAAGCGCTGGTGGATCAGCTAAACAAGGTCGTGATAGGACTATCCAGGCTGTACTGCCACTCAGAGGGAAAATACTGAACGTGGAAAAAGCCAGTTGGAAACGCGTCTTGGATAATGAAGAGATTCAAGCTCTGATTGCAGCTATTGGCACAGGTGTGGGGGAGCACTTCAACTTCTCCAAGCTGCGTTACGGGAAAATCATCATAATGACTGACGCTGATGTGGACGGTGCACACATTAGAACACTGCTGCTTACATTCTTCTTCAGAATGATGCGGCCCTTGGTGGAAGAGGGACACATCTACATTGCACAGCCACCTTTGTACAAGATTGAAAGGAAGAAGAGCAAGGAGATCATTTATCTGTATTCTGATGAAGATCTGCAGGCTTTCTTGAGAGAGCATGAAGGAGAGAATTTTGAAATACAACGCTACAAGGGTTTGGGTGAAATGAACGCTGAACAGTTGTGGGAAACCACGCTTAACCCGGAGTCACGTAATTTATACAGAGTGGCGGTGGATGATGCTGAGAGGGCAGATGAGCTGTTCTCAGTACTCATGGGAGAAAAGGTGCAACCCAGAAAAGAGTTTATTTTTGCCAATGCAAACTTGGTTAAGAACTTGGACGTGTGAGGTGCTATTGAGTTATGGCTGGTATTCACGAAAGGGAAATTATTGAAGAACTAAAACAGTCTTATATTGATTACGCTATGAGCGTCATTGTGGGAAGAGCTCTTCCTGACGTTCGTGATGGATTAAAGCCTGTGCAAAGGCGCATCATTTACTCCATGTCGGAGACTGGTAGTACTTACAACAATCCGTACAAGAAATCCGCTCGCATAGTCGGTGATGTGCTGGGTAAGTACCACCCTCATGGTGATGCTTCTGTTTACGACGCACTGGTACGTATGGCACAGGATTTTGTCATGCGATATCCGCTGGTGGATGGTCATGGAAACTTTGGTTCCATGGACGGAGATCCACCAGCTGCCATGCGTTACACTGAGGTGCGTTTGACACGGCTTTCAGATTACTTGGTACAGGATTTGGATAAGGACACGGTGAACTGGGTTCCTAACTTTGACGGAAGCTTAAAAGAGCCTGAAGTGCTACCAGCGGTTTTTCCTCAGCTCTTGGTCAACGGTTCCAGCGGTATTGCGGTGGGCGTATCCACTTACATTCCACCTCACAATTTGGGCGAGGTCGTTGATGCCACTTTGCACTTCCTTCATAACCCGGAAACCACATCCAGGCAGCTCATGAGGTTCGTGAAAGGTCCTGATTTCCCCACTGGTGGTCAAATCATTAATCCTCAAGACCTTGTAAAAGTGTATGAAGAGGGCAAAGGCGTCATTCGCGTGCGTGGACGTGCAAAGTTAGAGGAAGGTCACGGTCAAAGACGCCGAATAGTGATTTATGAGATTCCTTACATGGTCAATAAGGCTGAGCTGGTGTCTCAGATTGCACAGCTAATTCGGGATAGGAAGCTATCTGGTGTGGACGAAGTCAGAGATGAGAGTAACAGACAGGGCGTCAGAGTGGTTTTAGAACTGAAAAAAGGAGCCAGTTTCCACCACATTCTGAATCAGCTTTACGAACAGACAGCCCTGGAAAGCAGTTTTGCCATTAATATGATTGCTTTGAAAGATGGAGCGCCTGTTCAACTGACGTTGCGTGATTACATTGCATCGTTCGTGGATTTCAGAAAGGAAACAGTTTTAAGGAGAACGCGTTATCTGCTTGATAAAGCTGCTAAGCGCCGCGAAGTAGTAGAGGGTATTTTGAAGGCTCTGGATAACATCGACCTGGTCATTGATATTATCCGGAATGCGGAAACCACTGATCAAGCGAAGAAACGCCTCATGTCCCAGATTGGTCTGACCGAAGTACAGGCAGAAGCAGTACTGGAGATCAAGCTTAGATCTTTGGTGCACATGGAGAAGGAAAAAGTTGAACAGGAACTCGAATCCTTGGTGAAAGCCATCGCTGAATACACAGAAATATTGAACAGTGAGAGCAAGCTACTGGAGGTTATTGGCGAGGAGCTTAAACATGTGAAGAAGTTATTTGCTGACTCAAGAAGAACATTGATTGGCTTTTCCGATCAAGCTGAGACGGTGCAAGCTGCGGAAGAAACATTTTTCATTGAGCTGTTGGACCTTGGCATCGTGAGAAGATCAAAAACTCAGACAAACCTGGTGGATTTCATTGAAGTGCAAGGAAGCGATCCAGTCATGTTTCTCACAAACTTCGGGAAGATTTTCTCAATATCGGCCTACGAAATTCCTGAAAGCCAACGTGGTGTGGCGTTAAATGCACTATTCCCCATGGGGAACGATGAGAAAGTACTTTTACTGGGAACTCAAAACCAAGAGCTCATTGCCATAACTGAAAAAGGCAAAGGAAAACGCTTTAGGCTGGACGTGGAAAAGATTCCTTCCAGAGGTGGCTATTACTTCTTGCTTGATCCGGGTGACATGGTATCTGTTGTGGTTCCCGTAACTAGCAGGGAAATTGTTGTGGTTACTGCTCAGGGCAAGGTGCTCCGTTTGGATACTGATAGTATTCCTGAACGAGGACTTCGTACGGGAGGCGTCAAAACGATGCGGATTTACGAAAGTGATCAGGTGGTGGCAGCTACATGCGTGAATGGGCCATACATTGTAACCATGACCGAGAACGCGTATGCGAAGCGAACTGACATAAATGAAATACCCAAGAGGAACAGAGGCGCTGCAGGTGTTTTCGTACATAAAGCCAACGAAGCCACGGGTCCTGTGATCGGTGTGTCTTGCAATGAGAATCTGCTTTATCGATCTGGTAGAGAATGGCTTTCCCTGAGTGCTGCTGACATACCTGTTTGTTCTAAGGCGTCCATGGGGAAGAAGGTTTTAAGAACGTTGATTAACCGTTTGGTGTGAGGAAGGCTGTGATCTTAATATGGCTTACAAGTTTCTCGATCATACAGCAGATTTGGGCGTTGAAGTAACCGGCGAATCTACTGAGGAGCTTTTTCAATCTTGCCTGGATGCTCTTAGGGAATGGAGCTTCCAAGAGGTAGATTCTTCCCGCGTTACGCACAATGTGGAACTTTATGGAGACACTGAAACGGAACTTTGGTTCAAGTTCTTGAACGAAGTTGTTTTTTACATGGACAAAAACGAAGCGCCGCTGAAGGTGAGCTTAAAAGAGTACCACTTAGGCTGTAGTTGCTACTTAAGAGCTGAGCTAATCACGGCTGAACATAGTAAGAGAAAACAAGCCGTAAAGGCTTTTACTTTGCACAATTTTGGCTTCTCAGTGCAGATGATTTTTGATGTGTAACTTGTGATGAGGGTGGTCAGTAGGTAACAAGAGAAAGGAGGTGGGCAATTGTGTGGAGACAATTGGATGAGTTCGTGTACGAGATTCCTTTGGGGGCAAAGGAGGGTATGCACGTACCCGGACGCATTTTCGCTACGGAATCCATATTGAAACAAGCCGAGGCAGACAAAGCCTTGGAGCAGGTGGTGAACGTGGCTACACTGCCTGGCATTCTAAAGTATTCATTGGCCATGCCTGACATCCACTGGGGTTACGGTTTTCCCATTGGGTGCGTGGCAGCTTTTGACGTGGATCGGGGTGTGATTACACCTGGAGGAATTGGTTTTGACATAAACTGCGGTGTTAGGCTGCTTGTTACGCCACTGACGGAGGAAGAAGTTCGGCCAAAACTCAGTGAGCTTCTGGATGTTCTCTACAGGGAAGTTCCCAGTGGTGTGGGTTCAGAGGGTTTCATAAAGCTTTCGGAGA
>DUSQ01000046.1 GCA_012842545.1 Coprothermobacter sp. | reverse complement strand
TTAAAAGCAATGGGTCCCAGCCGGAAGAGAACCTCTTGCCCAGTGAGAAGTGCGTTGAAGACAAAAGTGAATAAAGCAAGAATGAGAACAGTTTTGGCGCTCTTAGCGTAAAACCTTAGAGGCACGTTGGACACCAACATTAGTAGTGCCAGGGCACCAAAGAGTACAGCTAGGACCGCGAATGATTGAGAGATGAAGGCTCCAATAATGAGAAATAACGTCATCACAATTTTCGATTCCGCCAGTGCCTTGTGAAGTACGCTGTCAGTGGGAATATACTGGCCAACTACCACAACATCCTTGAAAGCCACTTAAAGATCACCATCCAAGGCACTAACCAATTCTTCCACCGTTAAAGCCATGGGGAAACTTGCCCTCTTACGAAGCTCATAAGAGATTTCCGTAGCTATGGGAGGTTCCAAGCCAACTCGTGTTAGTGTGTTAACGTGAGAAAATACTTCCCGTGGACTGTCAGCAAAAAGCAGTGTTCCATTGGAAAGCACCAACACTCTTTCAGCAGTCACAGCTTCTTCCAGAGAATGTGTAATGAAGATAACCGTTCTTTCTTCTTTACTGTAATCTCGAAGCCAGTCCCAGAAAGCTCTCTTTGAAGCCCCATCTAATCCTGCAGATGGTTCATCAAGAATGAGCACCTCGGGATCGCAGACCATGACTGAAGCCAAAGCAACTTTTCTTTTTTCGCCACCGGATAGTGTAAAGGGGGACCTGTCTTTGAACTGGTCGAAACTCAAGCCAGCAACCTCCAATGATTCTTTGACTCTGTCTTGCACATTGTCCAGTCCGAAATTCTTAGCGGCAAAAGCCACCTCGTCAAATACTGTTTCGGCAAAGAATTGATGTTCCGGGAACTGAAACAAGAAACCAATGCGACGCCTTACTTCTATGGGCAAATCTTTAGGATAATTCCACACTCTTCCAAAATGCTTCACTGTTCCTCTGGTTGGAGATGTGAGCCCTGCCATCAGCTGAGCAAGAGAGCTCTTGCCAGACCCAGTATGACCAACTAAAGCAAGCCATTCGCCCTTGGCAATTCTTAAGGAAAGTGGTTTAACAGCATCCACTTGCCAGGGTGTACCGTAATCGTAACTTAATGAAACGTCTTCAAGTTCAATGACGTAATTGCTTTCAGCAGGTTCTCTTTGTTTAATGGCCAATCCACATGGGCTCCTCTCTTAGAAAGCATTTCTGCCAAAGTCACTTCTTCAGGTATGGTTGCGTTGGCCAAATCCATGGCTTCAGGGTTGGTAATGAATTCCTGTACAGACCCCTGGAAAACAACCCTACCTTGACAAAGTGCATACAGCATATCAGCCTGCAGAGCTTCACGTAAATCGTGCGTTATCCATAATACCCCAACGGATTTTGCTAGAATAGTTGCTGTTTCTAACACTTCTTTTCTTCCCACCGGGTCCAGAAGAGCCGTAGCCTCATCAAAAAGTATGTATGAAGGCCTTAGAGCGAGTATACCAGCAATAGCTAAACGTTGTTTTTGACCTCCACTGAGAGCATGAACAGGTCTGTGCCTTAAGTCCCACAAGCCAACCGTTTTTAAACTGCTCTCCACTCGTTCTCTTATTTCATTGGGCTTTAGACCCAGGTTCTCTGGACCGAAAGCCACATCTTCTTCAACCACTGATGCCACAATTTGGTTTTCTGGATTCTGAAAAACAATACCAACCTTGATTTGGTAATCCCTACCGGCAGCAGCCATTTCAGTGCCATCCATGAGCACTTTTCCTGAGGTAGGTACAAGCAGTCCCTTGATTATTTTAGCCAGCGTGGTCTTACCAGCACCGTTACCACCCATGAGAACGGTGAACTGGCCAGGGCATATGTTCATGGAAACGGACTGGAGAATGGACCTACCCTCCAGTCCGTAAGATACATCCTGAACCTCTATCATTTGCTCCAGCGCACTATGGCTGTGGGAGCACCGTCACCTTTTCTGAATCCTGTCTTGAGAACTGTGGTGTAGCCGCCATTAACATCGGCAAAACGCGGAGCAATCTCATCAGTAAGTTTCTTAACTAGTTCACGGTCACCTAAATGCTTCTCCACTAATCGTATGTCATGCAATTCTTTGCTTTTAGCATGAGTTACCAACTTATCAGCGAATTTTTTAAGCTCCTTGGCTTTTGGAAGCGTTGTCTCAACTTCACCATGTATGACAAGCTGTTTTGAAAGCGTTCTCAACAAGGCTATTCTGGCTTCAGTTTTTCGTCCTAATTTGCGGCCATCAACTCTGTGTTTCATCCTCAGTACCTCCTTCCAAATAAGCAGCCAATTTATTCCTTATCTCTTCTAACCTGACGGCACCAATGCCAGGAATGGACTCATTACGCTCCAACACATCCACCAAATCCCTTATGGAATTGATGTTGGCTTTTTCTAAATGAGTGAGCACAGCCCTTGAGAGATTAAGCATTTCAACACTTGCGTCAAGCTTTTCATCGGAGACCGTCTGCTCTTCTGGTGTCTCTTCAGCAGCTACCGCTTCTTTTGCTTCTGCAACATTCCTAAACTCCTCACTAAGGAAATTCGCAGCTTGCCTTATCACGTCCACTGGATCAACAGCCAAGTTAGTGTAAACTGTGAGCTCCAAACTCTCAAAAGTACCAGGTTCGTCTACAATGGCAGGCGTCACATGGTACTCAGCACGCCTAACAGGAGAAAAAGAGGTATCAAGGTAAATAGTCCTAAAGGGGAATTGATAAAGTTTCTTGTTGTCCTCTACCGTCCTGTAACCGACTCCATTAGTCACGTAAATCTCCATGTAAATCTCACGATCGGTGGCTACCGTTAGAATGGTTTGATCGGGATTAAAAATCTCAATGTCAGCATCGGGTACAATGTCCCCAGCCTTAATCTCAGCTGGCCCTTTCGCCTTGATGTAGAGGACCTTTACTCCGTCTCCATAGTACCTAAGTAGCACCTTCTTCAGGTTAAGGCCAATGGTTAAACCGTCTTCTACTACACCATCGAGCACCATGAATTCATGATCCAAACCCTCAAGCTTAAACCCCAGAACACCCGTGCCGCCAATTTGACCCAGCAACACTCGCCTTAAAGCGTTACCTAAGGTGATTCCTTCGCCCTCAGGCAGATTAAGCGCTGACAATTTTGCAGAGCGTTGAACTTCACCAGTTTCCCTGTCAACACTCCTGCCCAAATCTGCGATTCCGAAAACCTTTTCCATTATGACTTCACCAAGCCTTATCTCGAATAGTATTCAACGATGAGCTGTTCGTTTACAGCAACTGGTATTTCCTCTCGGGTAGGCACTCTTAGGTAAACTCCTTCAAGGTTTTCTACATCCACGCTCAGCCATTCCAAATTGGGACGGCCTTCGTTCATGGCTATGCTCTTCTGCACATCAGGGTTATCCTTGAGATCCTTGTCCAGCGTTATTCTGTCACCGGGTTTTACTAAGTAAGAGGGAATATCTACCCTTTTGCCGTTCACCATGACATGGCCATGCCTAACCCAGTTGCGTGCCATTTTAATGCTGCTAGCAAACCCCATGCGCTGAACCACCGCATCCAAACGGCGTTCAAGAAGCTGCAGAAGGGCCGTACCAGTTGCTACACCTTTTTGTGACATGGCAGCTGAGAAGTATCTGCGAAGTTGCGTTTCTGTGATCATGTATGAGTGTCTTAGTTTTTGCTTTTCCTTCAAACGGAGACCGTACTCGGTATCTCTTCTGCCTCTCCTTGTGGGGCCATGTTGTCCAGGCGGAAAAGCCCTTCTTTCCATGGGGCATTTTGGACTTAAGCACTTCTCACCTTTTAGGAAAAGCTTTACACCAGATCTACGGCATATCCTACAACTTGGTCCAGTATATTTCATATTATTTTCTACCTCCTCATTCTCATACCCGGCGGGCCTTTGGAGGCCTGCAACCATTGTGTGGTATGGGAGTTACATCCTTTATGGATTTCACATCCAAACCAACTGCTTGCAGAGCCCTTATGGCTGTCTCTCGCCCTGGCCCCGGTCCCTTTACCAAAACATCTATTTCTTTCATCCCGTAAGTTTGTTGAACTTTTTTTGCCACACTTTCTGATGCTAACTGAGCAGCATAAGGTGTACCTTTCCTTGTTCCTTTGAAGAAAAACCCTCCAGAAGCCCAAGCAAGAACAGCACCGTTGGGATCAGTAATAGTTATTATTGTATTGTTAAAGGTTGAATGAATGTGTGCAACCCCATAGGGTACATATCTGCGTTCTTTCCTCTTTTTCTGAGCCACTTTTAAAACACCTCCACGATTGGTTTAAGACTATCTCTTTCCTTTTTTCGCACCCACAGTTTTACGTGGACCTTTTCTGGTTCTGGCATTATGCCTTGTGCGCTGGCCTCTTACGGGAAGCCCTCTCTGATGCCTAATCCCACGGTAACACTTTATGTCCATGAGCCTTTTAATGTTCATGGCCACTTCACGCCTCAAATCACCCTCCACTTTATAGTGAGCAGTGATGTAATCCTGAAGCGTGTTAATTTGATCAGGCGTTAATTCTCCAAGCTTCTGCATAGGATCAATTCCTAAGGCTTCACAGATATCCTCTGCTGTAGACCTACCTATGCCATAAATCCTCGGTAGTGCGAACAGAATTCTTTTGTTATCTGGCAACTCAACTCCAACAATACGTGCCACCTAACTGCACCTCCTAACCTTGTCTCTGCTTGTGCTTTGGATTTTCGCAAATGACATACACACGGCCTTTCCTTCGCACAATTTGGCATTTGTCACAAATCTTTTTTACTGACGGACGTACTTTCACCTCAAGATCACTCCTTCTAAAGTCTGTAGACTATTCTTCCACGATCAGGATCGTAAGTAGAAATCTCTACTTTAACCTTGTCACCAGGCAAGATTCGGATGAAATTCATCCGCATTTTACCAGAAGTGTAAGCTGTGATAACCTTACCGCCAGGGAGCTGCACTTTAAACGTTGCATTGGGCAGCTTCTCTAAAACGATCCCTTCAACTTCTATGACATCTTTTTTTCCAGACGACATTAACCATTCCCTCCGCGTGATAAATCACGCAAAAAACGCCTTATTTCTTCATCAGAAATGCGTTCCACTTTTAACCCTACACCTTCCACGTGTTTTCTATTCTTCTTTTTGGACTTACCAATGGTCCATTTTTCGCCATCGCTTAAGAAAACATATCTATCATTCTCAGCAATTACCACAAAATAACGCCCTTTGGTGCGTCCGCTGAGAGATTTTACCACATCACCCACAGAAATGTTACGTGCAACCTTATCAGTGCTATTACTGGTAGTGTTACCACTACACATGCGGTGTTAAAACCTCCGCACCATTATCAGTAACTGCCACAGTAAACTCAAAATGAGCCGCATTACTATGGTCACAAGTCCTCACAGTCCACCCATCGGCTTCAATGACCACACAACCGTTACCTTCTGTAAACATGGGCTCCACTGCCAAAAACATGTACGGCTTTAATACAGGTCCAGTATGGGGACGACCAAAATTGGGAATCGGAGGGTCTTCATGCAAGTGCCGCCCAATGCCATGGCCAGTAAAATCCCTGACGATGCCAACTCCAGCTTCTTGAGCCACTCTCTGTATTTGCGCCGATACGTCTCCCAAATGAACTCCGGGTTTTATGGCTGTCACACCACTTCGCAAAGCCTTCAACGTAACATCAGAGAGCTTTTGCTTGTTTTCCTGTACAGGTGGCAGAATCACTGTGAAAGCCGCATCACTGTTCCAACCATCATAGACCAGACCTAAATCAATACTAACCAGCTGACCAGGGAGTAGTGGCCTTTTTGAGGGTATACCGTGAATAACCACATCATCCACGGACACACATATGGACGCAGGAAAACCTCCATAGCCCTTAAATGAAGGTATGGAATCCAAAGACAGTATTAACTTTTCGGCTATGGCATCTAATTCCTCGCCCGTTACACCCGGGACCACTTGTTCCCTGAGCCTATGAATGACCTCGGTAAGACGAAGACCTGCTTCCCTCATCTGCTTTAACGCATTCTTATCATAAATCATTTCTCAACATCACGCTTTCCAAAAACTTACTTATCTGTGAAGGCTTTTTCGTAGCATCAACAGCTAAATACTTTCCCTTCCTGCGGTAAAACGTCCTCAGCTGAGGCGCGTAAGATTCATAGTCAGCAAGGCGTTTCCTTATTACTTCCTCACTATCATCAGTCCTCTTTACCAGAGAACTGCCATCGTTCGGACACAACCCAGGCTCATTGCTTACGTACCCACAGCTGGGGCAGTAATACCGGTTTAGCAATCTTCTTACAGCCTCATCATCTGGAAGGAAAAACTCCACCGCAGCCACAAGTAATGCTCCTGTCTTCTCAGTCCAGTATTCGAGTAATTGCGCTTGGTTCTCACTGCGTGGGAAACCGTCGAATATGATCCTTGAATCTGGTTCCACCTTAGTCAGAAAGTCTTCTACCAAGCTAAAAGTAACATCATCAGGAACTAAGTCGCCTCTCTTAACAAATTGTTCCACTTTGGAGCCCAAGACCGTCTTTTCCTGCAAATGCCTCCTGAATAGTTCTCCGGTGGAAAGATGTATCCACCCAAATCTTGAAAAATACTGGGCCTGAGTACCTTTACCAGACCCAGGTTTTCCAAGAAAAATGACGTATCTGATCATGCTTAAAGCTCCAAGAAGCCTTTGTAGTGTCTAAGCTGGACATACGCCTCGAGCTGACGGAAGATTTCCAGAGCCACACCAATGACAATGAGCAAAGAGGTTCCTCCAAAAAGGAAAAGCCTCCCCATCCCAAACAATTGCATGAACAAATCGGGAAGCACTGCAACCAAGCCCAAGAAAATGGAAGCAGGCAGTGTGAGGCGATAAATGACTCCTGCAATGTAGTCAGCTGTGGGTTTACCTGGGCGTATTCCTGGTATGAATCCACCCTGTTTTTGAATGTTCTTTGCAATCTCATCGGGATCATAGGCAATGGTGTTGTAGAAGTAGGCGAAGAATATGACCAAGATGAAATATGCCAGGTTGTACCAAATGGTCATGTGATTAAAATAGGTGTTCCACCATTTGGTGAAACCTGACTGTGGGAACCACCCAGAAATCACCGTAGGGGCGTTAATGAATGCTGAAGCAAAGATGATGGGCATAACCCCCGCCTGCAGTAGTCTTATGGGAATAGTGGTTGCCTGTCCTCCGTAAACCTTGGTTCCCCTGATACGGCTTGCGTACTGCACTGGTATCTTACGTTCAGCAAGATACGCCGCCGTGGTAATGAATACAAGGACCAGACCAAAGATGACTGCGACAACTAGCGAAAGTACGCTTGTACCAGTGCTCTTTGAGGTCTGGAAAAACTGTACTAAAGAAGGCACTACGCGAGCAAGTATGCCTGAAAAGATGATAAGAGAAACACCGTTTCCCAAGCCCTTCATGGTAAACACTTCACCAAGCCACACCAAGAACATGGAGCCAGCTGCCAGAATTAAAGTGGTTACCACTGCTGATTGGAAACTCGGTGCTATGAGTGAAGTTCCTCCTACGGCCAAGCCATAAGAGAAATAGAGGTAAGCGGCATAGGACATAACCACGGATAATCCAGCTCCAAGCCACCTAACGTACATCTGAAGTTTCTTTCTTCCTTCTTCCCCTTCTTTACGAAGGTCTTCCAATGCTGGGAAAATCACTCCCAACAGCTGCATGATGATGGACGCGTTAATGTATGGCAGTACTCCCAGAGTAAATATGGAAATGGTGTAGTAAGATGAACCACCTGTAAAGAAGTTGAGAATGCCCAAAAAACCGGCTTGTTCCTGCAACACCTTAATAGCAGCAGGATTCACACCAGGTATGGGCAAGAATGTTCCCGCACGGAAGATAACCAGAAACAGAACCGTGTACAAGATGCGGACACGAGTTTCTTTAAACTCCCATGACGCTTTCAGCACTTGCCACATTCAGTCCACCACCTCAACGGAACCACCGGCAGCCTCTATTTTCTCTTTGGCTGATTGACTCACAGCGTGAACCTTTACCTGAAGAGCCTTTGTAATCTCTCCTTGGCCAAGAATCTTCACCTTTGCCGACAAAGAACTCACCAGACCAGTATCAACGAGGGTTCCAAGATCCACCACCGATCCGCTCTCAAAACGATTAAGCTTTTCCACATTCACAACTTCGTATTCAACCTTAAAGGGATAATTCTTGAACCTCATTATTTTAGGTAACTTCTTGTAAAGGGGTGTTTGTCCTCCTTCGAAACCACGTTTTCCAACACGTCCGGACCGCGCCTTCTGGCCCTTATGACCGAAGCCAGATGTCTTTCCATGTCCAGAAGACGTACCCCTACCAACTCTTTTCTTATTGGTCTTGGCTCCAGGTGCAGGTTGTAGCGTATGCAATCTCATTTTCGATCACCTCATTACCTTTTAAGTATTTGCTCTATGGAAACGCCTCTTAATTCTGCAACTTCTCTGGGCTTTTTCAGAGACTTTAAAGCTTCAATGGTAGCATAAGCTAGGTTTACAGGGTTGGTTGAGCCCATAGATTTTGTGATGACGTCCTTGATGCCAGCCATTTCCAAAATGGCTCTCACCGTTTGCCCCGCCAGCACTCCGGTTCCCTTTACGGCAGGCTTTATGAGTACGGTGGAAGTTTCAGCCTTAGCAATGACCGTGTGGGGCACTGTGGTACCCGCTAAAGGCACTTCAATCATGTTTTTCCGAGCACGCGTTACGGCTTTTGCAACAGCATCTGGTACTTCTCCAGCTTTGCCAATGCCCACACCCACGTGTCCTTCGCCATCGCCTACTACTACAAGCGCTCTGAAACGAAGTCTTTTACCGCCTTTTACAACACGGGCAACCCTGCGTATCTCGATAACCCTTTCCTGCAAATTAGTCATGTCCATTCAAGCACACCTCCTAGAACTCCAACCCGGCTTCACGTGACGCGTCAGCTAACGCCTTTACTCGTCCGTGATACTTATAGCCACCGCGGTCAAAAACCACAGTCTTTATACCTTTTTCCAGTGCCCTTTCTGCAATCAATCTGCCTACCGCTGCTGCCTGCTCAGTTTTCTTTAAGCCCTTAATCTGATCCCGCAGTTCCTTCTCCAAGGTGGAAGCAGAGACCAATGTGCGACCGCTCTGATCATCGATGATCTGTGCATAGATGTGCCTTGAAGACCGGAATACACAGAGTCTCGGCCTTTCAGCTGTCCCAGTTATGTGCTTTCTTATCCTTTTATGTCTAACTCTCCTTAGTTCTGCTCTAGATGCTTCCACAATCAAACTCATGCACCTCCCACATTACTTGCCTTTACCCACAGCTTTACCGGGCTTCAAGGTTCTCTGCTCACCTTCATACCAAATACCTTTGCCCTTGTAAGCATCGGGGATTCTGTATCTTCTTATGTTTGCGGCAACCTGCGTTACCAACTGTTTGTCAATGCCACTAATGACTACGGTGTCAGCAGAGGGCACCTGGAACTGAACGCCCTCGATGCTCTGAACAACCACAGGATGTGAAAAACCCAACGACAACTGTAAATCTTTACCCTTAAGCTCCGCACGGTAACCCACACCACGAATTTTCAATGTCACAGAAAAACCCTCACTTACGCCCGTTACCATGTTCTGAATTAGTGCACGTGTGGTTCCGTGAAGCGCCTTTACCTCTTTTTCTTCAGACGTTCTTTCCACAATGACCTGGTCTTCAACCAAAGAGATTCTTATGCGCGGATCAAAGGTTCTCGTCAAAGTACCTTTGGGTCCTTTCACGGTAACCGCGCTACCGTCAATGGTGACGGTCACACCTTTTGGAACAACGACTGGCTTATTACCTATTCTCGACATTTATGACCACCTCACCAAACGTAGCAGATTATTTGACCGCCGACGCCTTTTTGACGTGCTTCAGCATCAGACAATACACCAGCCGACGTTGTTAGAATCGCAATGCCCAGACCATTCATGACCTTGGGAATATCATTCTTTTTAGCGTAAATCCTACGAGAAGGTACGCTTATAAGTCTGACTTCATTCAGCACAGGCTGCTTGCCAGGGCCAAACTTGAGTTGCACACTGAGGTACTTTTTTCCTTCCTTCTCTTCAACCTCGTAACTTTTAATGTAGCCCTCGCGTACCAAAACTTTCAATATTTCTTCTTGGTACTTGCCGTAAGGGATACCTTCCACCCTTTCTAAGCGAGCATGGCTTGCGTTTTTTAGTCTTATCAACAAATCGGATATTGTATCTTGAACCATATTCACTTCACCTCACCAAGAAGCTTTCTTTAGACCTGGAATGGAACCCTTATGAGCAAGTTCGCGCAGACACAAACGACAAATCCCAAAGTCTTTGTAGACAGCCCTGGACCTGCCGCATATTTTGCATCTGGTGTACTTGCGAGTAGAGAATTTTGGTTCCTTCTCAGCTTTTATTTTCAGTGCTTTTCTGGCCATACTAACCTCCTTATTCCCTTTTATCGTTCCATGAACGGGAAGCCAAGTGCCTTCAAGAGTTCAAAGGCCTCCTCGTCAGTTTTTGCCGTAGTGGTTATGGAAATACCTAAACCCCTGGTTTTGTCGATCATATCGTAAGATATCTCTGGGAACACCAAGTCTTCCAAAAGACCAAAGTTGTAGTTTCCTCTGCCATCAAAAGAACGTGGATTAAGACCCCTAAAGTCACGCACCCTGGGCAGAACATCATTAATGAGATGCTCCATGAAATCCCACATTTTATTCTTTCTCAAGGTAACACTGACCCCGATTGGAGCACCCTTTCTTAGCTTGAAAGCAGCCACGTTCTTCTTCGATCTCCTAACCAGTGGCTTTTGGCCTGTTATGATCTCAAATTCCTTCGTGGTGACTTCAATAGCCCTTGGGTTCTGCAAAGCCTCTCCCAAGCCGCGGTTAAGTGTGACCTTCACCACTTTCGGAACTTGCATAACATTCTTGTAACCAAACTTTTTCATCATGTATGGTTTAACTTCGTTTTCATACTTTTCCTTCAAACTCATCGCTCAACCCTCCCAAAGCTTAATCCAGAACTTCGCCGCAACGAACGCAAACGCGCACTTTCTTACCATCTTCTAAGAACTTGTGCCCGATTCTTGTTGGTTTATCGCATTTGGGACAAACTACCATGACCTTATTGGCGAAAATGGGCGCTTCGAATTTCTTTAGTCCGCCTTGTGGGTCCTTCTGCGTGGGCCTCATTGCCTTAGTAATGATGTTCACTCCTTGGACCACAACTTTGTTTTCTTTTGGGAAAGCCTTAGTCACCTTGCCGCGTTTACCTTTTTCCTTGCCGCTTATAACCTCTACCAGGTCGCCCGTTTTTATGTTCAACTTCATACTATTCGACCTCCACCACTACAACACTTCAGGGGCAAGTGAAATGATCTTCAAGTACCCCTTTTCTCTGAGCTCACGAGCCACCGGTCCAAATACACGCGTTCCACTGGGCTCGCCAAATTGATCGATAATAACTGCCGCGTTGTCATCAAACTTCACGCATGTACCATCAGGTCTCTTGATTTCTTTAGCCAAACGAACAACCACGGCTTTTACGATATCACCCTTCTTGTAATCACTGTTTGGTAAAACCTCTCTAACGTTAGCTACCACAACGTCACCTATGGTCCCGTAGGCAACCCTGGGACCCCTCAGCACTCGTATCACTTGGATGGTCTTCACACCAGTATTATCAGCAACCTTAAGCTTCGTGTAAGGACTGATCATCTTCTTCAACCTCCTCCTCAAGCTGCTTCCTACCGAGAACCTTCACCAAATTGAAGCGTTTTAGCCGAGACATGGGCCGGAATTCCTCGATGAGGACGACGTCGCCCTCCTTAGAAACATTGTTTTCGTCATGCACATAAAATTTTGTATTCCTGCGCATCTCCTTCTTGTAAAGAGGATGCCTTTCCATGCGCTCAGCTATAACAACGCGGGTTTTATCCATTTTGTCCGACACGACAACGCCAACAAATCGACGCCTCATAGCTTTATACCCCTCTCTCTTAGCACTGTGAGCACTCGTGCAATATCTCTTTTCGTCTTTGTAATTGCGGTATGATCTGTCAGCTTACCTACTGCAAGCTGGAATTTCAGATTTACCAATTTTGCTCTTAACTCTTTTAGCAAAGCTTCTAATTCTTCCGTTGTTTTTTCTCTCAATTCTGTCCCTTGCATGAGCTGCACCTTCCCTTACACACGACTAATTAACCTAACCTCAAAAGGTAGGCGGAATCCTATTAACCTAGCAATGTGCTTAGCTGTGTCCTCATCAACTCCGGTTAGCTCGAACATGATCCTTCCTGGCTTTACTGGGAAAATCCATTTCTCAGGATCTCCTTTTCCTCCACCCATTCTCACTTCAAGTGGTTTCTTAGTCCAAGCCACATCTGGGAAAATTCTTATCCAGTATTTACCAGTCTTTCCTATGTTCTTGGCCATGATGACACGGCAGGATTCGATCATGCGAGAATCCACATAACCACGACCTACTGCCTGTATACCGTAGTCGCCGAAAGCCAGCTTTAGACCTCTGGTTTCTTTTCCTTTTATGTGTGGTAAATGGTTCTTTCTGTACTTCACACGTTTAGGCATTAGCATGTCTCTCTGGCCTCCTCTCTGCCTTTTCTAGGCCTCTCGGAGGTAGAAGTTCTTGCAAGTCCTCTACGTCTCCTTTGTAAATCCAGCACTTCACACCAATCGTTCCATATTTCGTTACGGCAATGCTGTACCCATAGTCCACATCAGATTTTAGAGTGGATAAAGGCAGTTTGCCCTGTACGAACCATTCACGGCGAGCTATTTCTGCTCCACCCAGGCGTCCGGAAACGGCAATCTTTATGCCCTGAGCGCCGGAACGTATGGCTCTGCTTATTGCCTGCTTCATCGCCCTCTTGTAGCTGACGCGGCGCTCAATTTGACGCGCTATGCTATCGGAAACAATTTGTGCATCAATTTCTGGATTCTTTACCTCGTAAATGGCTATTCTCACTTCGTAATCGTTCTTAAGCAGTTTTACGATTTCTTCTCTGAGCCTTTCAATTTCAGCACCCTGTTTTCCAATGATCATGCCAGGCCTTGCAGTCCAAATGATGACGCGCATCTTGTTGCCCAATCGCTCTATTTCTACAGAAGAGATGCCTGCATGACCATAATGCTTGTTTATGAGTGTCCTGATTTTTTCATCCTGGACGATGTATTCAGGGTATTTCTCGAAGGGTGCAACCCATCGGCTGCGCCAATTCTTTGTAACACCCAATCTAAAACCGTAAGGATGTATTTTTTGACCCACTGCTCTTCTCCCCCTATCTCTCTTTAACGATGACGGTTATGTGACTAAGACGCCTTTTCATAATGTCCGCTCTACCAAAAGCACGAGGATAATACCTCTTCAGCCTCGGTCCTTCATCCACAAAAGCGCGATACACGTACAGGCGTTCCTCGTCCAACCCATTATTATTGACTGCATTTGCCACTGCAGAGTCCAGAACTTTTAGCGTGAACCTGGCAGCCTTATTGGGAGAGTACTTCAAAATCGCCCTGGCTTCAGAAACAGACTTGTTCCTGATTTCGTCCACTACTAAGCGAGCCTTTCTGGGCGATATTCTTACGTATTTTGCTGTTGCCTTAGCCATTTGTTGTTCTTCCATGACCTTTACACCTCACTTCAACGCACTGGAACGCTCAACCGGTTCACCATGGCCCCGGAAGTTCCTGGTAATGGCAAATTCGCCCAGCTTGTGCCCCACCATTTGCTGAGTTATGTACACGGGTATGTGTACTTTTCCATTATAAACAGCAATGGTAAGCCCGACCATTTCTGGAGTAATGGTACTCCTCCGACTCCAAGTTTTTATAATACGCTTATCGCCGGTGCTCTGCATCTTTTGAACCTTCTTCAGTAGCTTTGGATCAGTGTATTTTCCTCTTGGATAAGGTTTATCCCATGCCATTATTCATTCACCTCGCTTACTTACGCCGTTTCACGATAAACTTGTCAGAAGGCTTCTTACCACGACGCGTTTTCCAGCCCAGTGTTTTCCAACCCCACGGGGATAATGGAGACGCATGCCCAATGGGTGATTTGCCTTCTCCACCGCCATGTGGGTGATCTACTGGGTTCATGGCAGTTCCTCTGACCTCGGGCCTTCTACCAAGCCATCTGGTTCTTCCAGCCTTACCTGAGGAAACGTTCTCATGATCCAGGTTGCTGACACGCCCAATGGTGGCTTTGCACTTCACGTTTATGAGCCTAATTTCACCGCTGGGCAGTCGTACATGAGCGTAATCGCCTTCTTTAGCCATGAGCTGTGCCCATGTACCTGCAGACCTGACAAGCTGTCCTCCCCGCCCTGGATAGAGCTCAATATTGTGAATGGTTGTACCGGTGGGGATTTTGGAAAGCGGTAAAGCGTTCCCCACCCTGATTGGGGCTTCTTCACCTGAAATCACAACGTCTCCGACCTCGATCTCATCTGGTGCTAGTATATAGCGCTTCTCACCGTCTGCATAAGTGACCAAAGCGATGAACGCAGTCCTATTGGGATCATATTCAATGGACGTTATCTTACCAGGAATGCCATCTTTGTCCCTCTTAAAATCAATAATCCTGTACCTTCTCTTATGCCCGCCGCCACGAGACCTTACAGAGATTCGTCCTGCATTATTTCTGCCGCCACTCTTCTTGAGCGGTGCAAGGAGTGCCTTCTCTGGCTCCGTTTTTGTGATTACACTCTTATAATCAATGACCACTCTGTGTCTGGTGCTGGGCGTAACCGGTTTGTATCTTCTTACTGGCATCTAATATCACACTCCCTCAATGAGTTCAATGTGCTGGCCAGGAGCAAGCTGAACGATGGCTTTCTTCTTGTCAGGAGTCCTGTAAACGTTATAACCTCTTCTTTTTTGCTTCCCGCGTACGCAGGAAGTATGAACTTTTACTACTTTCACATTGAACACCTGCTCCACAGCACGTTTAATATCAACCTTGTTAGCGTCTTTTTTCACGTAGAACGTGTACTTGCCTTCTCTGTGAAGCATCAACGCTTTTTCTGTTAGTACGGGTGCTATGAGTACATCCAAAGGCGATTTAGACATTTGCCCACACCTCCTGTGCTCTGGCCCACGCGGATTGAGTCATTATGACAGCATCTCCCTTGAGCAAGTCGTAAGCATTTACTTTCTCAACGGGAACATAGTAAACATTCTCCAAGTTCTGACAAGCACGCCTAACACCCTGTTCACCTGCCAGTGACACCACTGTTACGCGCTTCTCATCCAACTGCTTACTCCTTAGAAAAGCCTTGAATTCGCGAGTTTTACCACTGAAGCTATTTGCATCAATGATTAATAGCTCACCATTTTTCAGTCTGTATCCAAAACTGGATGCCATGGCAAGCTTAATCTGTTTCTTGTTGACGTCCTTGGCCCAGCTACGCGGTTTGGGACCAAAAGCCACAGCTCCCTTTCTCCAAATGGGAGACCTCATATAGCCGTGACGAGCTCTGCCCGTGTGTTTCTGAGGCCAAGGCTTTCTTGTGGTTCCTGCTACCTCTCCCTGTTTTTTAGTAGATGCCGTGCCATGGCGCTTGCCAGAAAGCACACGCACCACATTCAGATGCAGCAACCTACCGCGCACAGGCGCCGCTACCAAGTTCTCATTTACATCTTCATAGGCAACTTCGGCACCATTCACATCAAATACTGGAAGTTGCATCCCTATTCACTCCTTCCTTCAGGTCCAAGTCCGTAAGCTTTTCTAACGAGTACGAGACCGTTTCTGGATCCAGGTACTGAGCCCTTAACGGCTATGATGTTCTGCTCTGGTATGACCTTAACAATCTTAAGATTCCTCACAGTTACCTGAGTATTGCCGTAATGGCCAGGCATTTTCTTACCCGGTTTTACCTCGCCAGGATATGTTCTGTTGCCGATGGCACCCACTCTTCTGTGCCAACCACGTGCTCCGTGAGTTTTGGGACCACCAGCAAATCCCCAGCGTTTCATGGCTCCAGTAAAACCGCGGCCTTTACTCGTGCCTACGACATCCACGAGTTCACCATCTTCGAACACATCCGCCACGTTAACTTCCTGACCAACTTCAAACCTTTCACTGATGCCAGGATATCTGAACTCCCTAACAAACCTAACTGGTGGTACACCAGCTTTCTTTAAAACACCTAATTCTGGTTTGTTAAGAGCCTTCTCTTTTACCACTTCAAAACCCAAGGCAACTGATTCCCGACCATCTTTATCTTTCTTCACGCTTACTACGTAGTTTGGTCCCGCCTTAATAAGTGTGACAGGAATAAACACGCCTTTTTCATCAATGAAGCGGCTCATGCCAATTTTTTTACCGAGTAGTCCTATTCCTTTCACTTCTTTTCACCGTCCCTAAAGCTTCAGATGTATATCGACTCCAGCGGGAAGCTCCAAGCTCATCAAGTTAGATACTGTTTCTTGAGTTGGATCGATGATGTCGATGAGACGCTTGTGCATCTTTATCTCGAAATGCTCTCTGGAATCTTTGTCCACATGTGGAGAACGGGTCACACAGTACACTCTGCGATCCGTGGGCAGCGGTATGGGACCAGCTACCTTTGCGCCCGTTCTCTTGGCTACTTCCACAATGCGCTTTGCTGATTGGTCCAGTAACCTGTGATCATATGAGCGTAGTTTTATTCGTATTCGTTGTGCTGACATTATTTCTCACTCCTCTGAGTTATTCCAAGAGCTTGGTGATAACACCAGCTCCTACTGTCCTTCCGCCTTCCCTGATTGCAAATCTCATGCCCTCTTCTAATGCTACTGGGTATATCAG
>DUSQ01000045.1 GCA_012842545.1 Coprothermobacter sp. | reverse complement strand
GGTGGTGCTGGTGCGTTCTATGGTACTAGAATAAAGCAAGTTGTCAACACGAAGTATGAATGTCTTGGGGCAGAAGGATTCTTCCTCGTGATGGTGGAAGAACTTCCATTTTATGTTAGTGTGGGTGGTGATGTAGATGGACATTTTGAGCCGATACCATGATTCAACCGTGGAACATATTTGGAGCGAAGACAACAGATATGCTCTGTTTTATGACGTGGAACTGGCTTATCTGAAGGCCGAAGCGTTGCTTGGAAAACTACCTTCGGCCATACCAGCGTATTTGGAAAACAACAGACCATATCTTAGCGCAGAGGAGATAAAGGCTGAAGAGAAAACCACTCGCCATGAAGTAGTCGCGTTCATAAACGTGGTAAGCCGCAAACTGGAGAAGTACACTGAATACTTCCACAGAGGACTTACTTCTTCTGATATTATGGACACCGTTTTTTCTCTCCAGATTAAGCAGTCCTTGAATTATGTAAATGCTCTCACTGCTGAGACTATAAAGCTGTTGGCAGAAAAAGCAGAGGAATTCAAGTATGCACCCTGTGCTGGCAGGACCCACGGCGTACACGCCGAACCTTATTTTTTCGGACTCCGTTTTCTAAACGCAGCTGTGGCCTTGAAAAGGTCCTTGAATGTGCTAAGTTCTCTGGAGAAGAACATGCCCGGTAAACTTTCAGGTGCTTTGGGCATTTACACTAATCTAGAGCCGGACATAGAGTTAGAATTTTTAAAAATCCTCGGTCTTGCTTGCCTACCAGTTACCACCCAAATAGTGCCTCGTGACGTTTATGCCCCGGTCTTGTTCTATTTGGCATTGGAAGCAAGCATTCTAGACAAGCTAGCACAGGACATGCGAATACTTCAAATTACGGAAATAGGAGAGGCACAGGAAGAGTTCGCCCCTGGCCAGGCAGGTTCATCAGCCATGCCACATAAGAGAAACCCCGTACGCTGGGAGCGTATTTCTGGTTTGAGCCGTGTGATACGTTCTCAAGTTACGGTTGTTCTGGAAAATGTGCCGCTTTGGTTCGAGAGGGACATTTCTCATTCAAGCACTGAAAGGATTGTGTACCCGTTGTGTTTTAATTTGATCGCGTTCATGCTAAAAGAGACTCAGTCTCTTCTCAAACATAGTACTTTTGATCGTTCAAGAATGCTGAGAAACATGTCTGACTCGAAGAATTTGCTTTATTCATCCAGGGCACTGTCCGTGATTCAACAAAAGATTGGTAGGGAGCTCGCTTACAAACGTGTTCAGGATTTGTCTAGGCAAGTCTTAGAAGGGGAGTTAGAAGATTTCGTTGAGGCTCTTCGCACGTCAGACTTGCTATCTGATGAAGAATTGAGGAGTATAACGGATTTATCTGACCTCTACAGCAAAGTGGATCTGGTATACGAAAGAGTGGCAGCGTTCTTGAACAATTGATACCTACAGAGAGCCCCTTTAATGTTTAAGGACTTTTCTGCCTCTGGCACCTTCCAATGGACCCACATAGCCCTGTTCTTCTAATGCATCCAGAATGCGAGCAGCCCTGTTGTAACCAATCTTAAACCGACGCTGTATCAGGGAAGTAGAGACTCTATCCATGTTTTTTATCATGTTAATCACATCGTTCATTATTGGATCAGAACTGTCAAAGCTGCCTGTTACAGACTCCATGGTGGGAATATCACGTAGCTGAGTTTCCAGTGGCTGTGATTTCCAATAGTCCACCACACGCATGATCTCCACATCAGAAATGAAAGGAGCCTGCCCTCTTATGGGTTTCATCACGGCAGGATTTGAATACAGGAAGTCACCAGCACCAATCAGTCGTTCTGCTCCGGTAACGTCCAGAATTACTCGGGAATCCACCTGGCTGCTCACGGCAAAAGCAATACGGTGGGGAATATTTGCTTTTATCAGTCCCGTTATGACATCCACAGAAGGCCTTTGAGTAGCCATGATGAGGTGAATACCTGCTGCTCTTGCCTTGGAAGCCAGCACTGCAACTACTTGTTCCATCTCAGAGGGTGCTGTCAGCATGATGTCTGCCAATTCATCAACTACGACAATTATGATGGGTATTTTTTCCTCTGGATGTGCTTTGTTGTAATCCACAATGCTTCTGGACTTCGATTGTGCAAGTATTTGATACCTTTCCTCCATCTCAGCAGCTAATTCCTTGAGAACAATGAGAACCTGCTGAGGGTTGTTGATAACAGGATACAGAAGATGAGGAAGCCCTTGATAGAAAGAGAATTCCACGTGCTTTGGGTCAGCTAAGACCATACGGACATCATCAGGGCTAAAATTCATCAAAAACGAGACAATGAAACTTTGCAAAGCCACACTTTTCCCGGCCCCTGTGGCTCCTGCTACCAGCAAGTGCGGCATCTTTGTCAAATCTTCAATGATGGGTTTTCCATCCACAGTCAGCCCAATGGGAAGTGGTATGTTAGCATACTTGTCGCTCATGGCTCCCATTAGATTGGAAAGTCTTACGATTTGCCTCTTCGGATTGGGCACCTCAATTGCCACCGTATTGGGTTTTCCAGCAACGGGGGCGTCAATACGCAATTCAGGTATGCCCAACCGTACTGCGAAATCTTGGCTTCTGGCTGTCACTGTGGAAACACGAGTCCCTGCAAGAAGTTCGATCTCCAACCTTACTACGTGAGGGCCTGTCACGAAGTTAACAACTTTTCCTCCTATGTTAAAAGTATCCAAAACTTCTTGGACTTTCTTTGCCAGGGTTTGCGTCTCTGTTGTGGCACCAAATGATAGTTTTGTGGGTGCTTCCAGAAGGCTAATAGGGGGTAAAAAAGTGCGTCCCTTAAACCTTCTTCTGCCTTCACCTGTAACTTGATCGGGCATCGTGTGCAAACTTTGAACTCTTTCATCTATTGGTTCGGATGTTGATTTTGCAGGGGACTTAGAGTCTTTTACTTTGTTCTTTTCCCTTTTAACATCTATGATCACTGGGGCCTGTGGACTCTTGTTTGTTTCGAAGACTTCTGTCGGAGGGAATGGTGTTTGTATGTTGGGTTGTGGTATGCGTTTTACTGATACAACTCCCATGATGATGAGCATTACAGCAGCAGCCAGTATGAGGCTTACCAACCAAGCAGGCAGTCCCATTATTGTGAAGAGCTCCTGCCATACCACCACAGATTGTAACAAAATCTTTCCAACGAAGTAGAAAACTACGCTAAGGAAGACGAGAATACTGGGGATCACTATTAGTGCTACGAAAAGTTTTCTATTGTTGTTTTTCTTCCTTCGCTTTTGAACGCTACTTGCCCTCTTTGATTTTACGGGTTTTT
>DUSQ01000044.1 GCA_012842545.1 Coprothermobacter sp. | reverse complement strand
AGCAGCTGCATCAGGCTTAACGCCCATGACAATAAGCGAGGAGAAAGCCATAGCCAGATTCAATCCGTTGTGTTTACCGAAAATTTTATTATTCAAAATAGTGTAACTTTTACCTCCATAGGACAAGCGAACCTTCGGATTTATGCCTTCAAGCTGCAAAGAATCAACGCCTATGTCCGGAGATCCAAAACCGCACCAGCGTACTCTTCTTGAAGAGTAATCCATTCCTTTTAGGATGGGATCGTTGTAATTCAACACAGAAACGCTGTTGTGAGGACGTCCCAATATGAAGCGCTGCATGGTAGCAGCTAAGTTTTCCATGGTACCGTAGAAAGGCAAGTGGTCATCATCCAAGTTAAGAACAACCTTCAAGGATGCAGGAATTCGAACTAAGCTACCGTCACTCTCATCCACTTCTCCTACCACAGGTCCTGTACCCAGTTTTGCATTACCACCCAATGAATTTACCACGGCCCCACCTATGAAAGTGGGGTCATACCCGAGGAGCTGCAGAGCTTGTGCAATGAACCCGGTGGTAGAAGACTTTCCATGAGTGCCTGTGACTGCCACTGAAAACTCCACGTCGAGGAGATCTGCCAGAATTTCTGAGCGATGAAGAACAGGAATGTGCTCGCCAATGGCAGCTTGGAACTCCTCATTATCGGGCTTGATAGCTGAGGAGTAGACAACAAAGTCAGCATTTTTAAGGTGTTTAGGGTCGTGTCCCACATACAAAGAGACACCACATCCTATCAAATCCTCTCTCGTCATGAACTGCGCCTGCAGATCACAGCCTGAAACTGAAACACCTTTCTGAGCTAAGATCTTGGCAAGGGCACTCATGCCCATGCCGCCCACAGCCATGAAATGATACTTACCCTGCCATTGCACCATACTATTATGACTTCTCCAGTATGATTTTGGGTAGTGCAGTTCTCAACCCCATTGATTTCTTGAGCTGCCTTCTAAGGTAAGTCATTATGTTAGCAGGCATTTCGGCTTTGTTAGCAAAAACCTTTACAACGGAAGGCAAAGTCGATATCTGCAACGCAAAGTAGAAACGGTAACCAGTGATGATTTCTTCCAAAGGCTTTATCAATTCGGTAATTTCTCTGGGCTTCAAAGTGATATCCAAGTCTTGCCTAGCTAAACTCAAAGCGTCAGTCACTTTATCCACGTTGTAATTTTCTTCCGCTGACACTGCGATTACTGTATGCTTGTCTACCCACGGAAACCTGTCCAAAAATGCTTCTGTGAGAATTTTTTCAGCCTTAGAAGGATGTTCTGCTAAATCAATCTTATTAAGAACGGCAATGTAGCCGATCCCCTCTTCCTCTGCTATCCTTATGACACTTTCATCTAAAGACGTAAGTCCCACTGAGGCGTCTATCACATGAAGCAGAACTTGCTGCTTACGTAGGCGGTTTTCCAATCTCTTTACAGCTAACATTTCTGGAACAGACAGTCGCCTAAGGTCTCCTTTTCTCAGTCCGGGTGTATCGGTTACTTCTACCATCATGTCTTTGACATTGATGGTTTCAGTGATGAAATCCAAAGTGGTACCAGGCATCTCTGATACTAGTACTCGTTCTTTCCCCAAAAGCCTGTTCATCAACGTGGATTTACCGGCATTTGTCCTCCCAATGACCGATACTTTGAATTGCACATCTTGTTTAATTATGTTTTCATCTTCTTCGCCTAAATACTCCCATATGACGTCAAGCAAATCGCCAGTGTTACGGCCACTTGTCGCAGAGACAAACTGAACTTTGTCAAAACCCAGGTTATACAGGTCGGGATTAAAGCCTTCAGGCACCAAGTCCATTTTGTTGCCCACTACTATGACCTCTTTACCCATTCTTCGCAGATCTTTCGCAATATCGTATTCCACAGAGCTGAGCTGCTGACTAGCATCAACAACAAATAAAACGACGTCTGCATCCTGTGCTATCTCCAAGGAGCGCATCCAAAACGACTCCAAATCCTGCTCACCTCGGTAAAGTCCGCCTGTGTCAACAAGCTCAAAATAACGGCCTCTCCATTCGCAAATGTGAGAAAGGTAATCGCGTGTTACTCCCGGTTGATCATAGGTTAACGCTTTGCGACCACCCACGAGGCGGTTAAAAAGAGAAGACTTTCCTACATTAGGAGCTCCGATGATTACAAACCTTTTCATATGCGGTAATTATTCTATCATAGGCCTGGTAAACCAACTCCAATGGTGTTGAAGCTCCTGCTATGATGCCAACGATGTCATACTGCAAAGAAAAAGATGCCGCCTCATTCAGGTCAAGCGTGAGTAGTGCTGGTTTACCAGCTGCTGATGCTTTGGCAGCCAGGTGTCTGCTATTGGCACTTGTGGATGAGCCCAGAATCACCACCGCATCACACTTCTCAATAAGCTGAGCATTTGCAAGCTGGCGCCCCTTCGTCGCAGCACAGATCGTGTCAATAGTACGGTAACCTTCCTCAAACAACTTTTGTAAGATGATTGGATCTGTGGTACTTTGAAACACCACGGGGAAGCGTTTGTCCGCATTTTGTCCTTCCTCGCCACATAGTACATAAGACCCTTCTGGCAGTTCAGAAAGCAATGCCTTTATCTCCTGGTGCCGCGGATCACCAACTATGTTGACCCTCCCAAAGTCTTTCACAGCTTCTAATGCCTTCTTGTGCACGTAAAGAACTAAAGGGCAAACCGCATCGACCACGTTGCATTTCTTTTCCTTTAGGCGTTCTAAAACATCTTTTGGTGTACCATGGGCTGATAATATGACCCAGGAACCTGAAGGAATCTCTTCTATGTTTTCTTCTAGAACCAAGCCATGTTTTATAAGATCAGCCATAACTATCTCGTTATGAACCAGAGGATGAATGGCGAAGGCGCTACCCTGCTTCTCCAAGATTCTGTGGCAAAGCTGAATGCTCCTCTTTACCCCAAAACAAGGTCCTTGAGGAAAAGCTAAATGAAGTT
>DUSQ01000043.1 GCA_012842545.1 Coprothermobacter sp. | reverse complement strand
GTCGCAGGTTCAAATCCTGCCCCCGCAACCATGTTTTTTTATATGGCGGCGTAGCTCAGAGGTAGAGCAGGCGGCTCATACCCGCCGTGTCCGGGGTTCGATTCCCTGCGCCGCCACCAAAACACTGTTAACATATATCTGTTATGCTAGAAAGAACTTTCATCAATACTTTAAGAAGTAACCCCGAAATAGTAGGAACCCATGGAATCGTTTTAGCGGTATCTGGGGGAGAAGACTCTATGGTCTTGCTGCATCTTGTAAAGAGATTTGAAAACCACTTGCCACAAAATATCGTCGTAGCAACTCTTAATCACGGGATCAGACGAGACACAATACAGGATGTGAAGTTAGTAATTCAATATGCACAAAACTGTGGCTTTCCAGTTGTAGTTGGTACTTTGAGTCCCAAAGTGTACTGTGACGAGAACACCTTGCGCAACCACAGAAGAGCTTTTCTTCTAGAAGTCATGGATCAAGTAAGAGCCGACCGGATCTGGACTGCCCACCATGCTGACGACGCTGTGGAGACCTTGGTCTTGAGGATTAGTCGTGGCGCTGGTTTGATGGGAGCTGCAGGTCCGAGAATTTACGAAGACCCATGGGCGAAGCCGCTTTTGAGGGTAATGAGTAAAGAAATTGCAGAATACAGAACGCGTCTGGATATTCCTTTTAGGGAAGACAGTACCAATTTACTTTCTGACTACAAGCGAAATAAGATCAGGCATGAACTCCTTCCTTTTTGGTCGGAGCTGCTGGGTTACGATGTGATGAAAACTCTTTATTCCAGCCTTATGTCCATGTCAGTGTTCAGGGAGTTTGTGGAAGAACAAGGAAGCAGACTACTTGACCAACTTACGCTAGAAAGAGCACCTAAAATGCTAAAATTGAGACGTAAAGCTTTTCTTTCTTACTCACGCAGTTCACAGCTTGTGCTTTTTTACTTGGCTGTGAAGTCGCTTCAAGGAGAAGTAGCAAGTCGTGGACACTTGGAGGATGCGTTGAACTGTGTAAGTAAGATTCGTGATAGGAATTTTGGCAATTTTGTCTTGAGAGTGTATAGAGAATTTTTTGTTGTGGAGGTGCTTTGATGGAACTTGGTACTGCTGACACAGTTGAAAGAGTCCTCATTAGTGAGAGCGAGTTACAAGCCAAGGTCGCAGAGTTAGCTAACCAGATCTCGCGTGACTACGAGGGTAAGATCCCACTGCTTGTTGGCATATTAAAGGGAGCTTTTGTGTTTCTTTCAGATTTAATAAGGTATGTCAATATACCAGTCCACGTTGACTTTATGCAGGTTTCCAGCTATGGTAGTGGTACCGAGTCTTCTGGTATTGTGAAGATTTTGAAAGATTTGGACATATCTGTTGAGGGACGTCATGTCATCGTTGTGGAAGACATTGTTGACACTGGAGTAACCATGCAGCATCTTCTGGAACTACTTTCTGCTCGCAAGCCAGCAAGTCTGGCAGTGTGCACTTTGCTGGATAAAAAGGAAAGACGTTTAGTGGACGTGAATCTGAACTACGTTGGTTTCGAAATACCTAATGCATTTGTTGTTGGGTACGGACTTGATTATGCGGAATATTACCGGAATCTTCCTTTCATAGGGATTCCGTATAAGAAGGTTTACGAATAGCTCTGACTGGGTATATTCGTTAGACCCTGTAGTGATAATGATAAAATGGGGTTAAAGGAGTTGAAAAGGAAAGAATGAAGAACAATAGAAGACCGGATTTAGGTTTGTTAGTGTTCATAGTGGTGGCTTTAATCATAGTAACCATGATAGGGCCCTTATTTCTCGGAAGCAGCTTAATTCCTTCCACTGCTCCCACAACAGTCACAACCAGTCAAATTGTTGACATGATCGAAAAAGGTGAAATAGAATCCATGATCATAGTCTCAAATTCAAGTGTCAAAGTAACAGCGAAAGATGGAAAAGTATACACTGCCGACATCGATTTGATTGCAGAAGGTCTCCTCTTGGATGCTGCCAAGAGCAGCCCCACTCCGGTCACATTTAGTGTTCAGCAAGAAAAGACGAGCATATGGATAACGATTCTTGGAAACTGGATTCCCATTTTGGTTATGCTCTTTTTCCTCATGTTCATGTTTAGACAAAGCTCTGCTGGGAGTAACCAGGTGTTCTCATTTACCCGGTCGAAGGCTCGCCTTTACATGGAGGACAAACCAACTGTGACTTTCAAGGATGTGGCAGGCTCCGAGGAAGCCAAAAAGGACCTCTTGGAAATCGTCGATTTCCTAAAGAACCCTAAGAAGTATCAGCTTATTGGTGCAAAGATTCCTAAGGGAGTGCTCTTAGTAGGCCCTCCCGGAGTTGGTAAGACTTTGATGGCGAAGGCTGTTGCTGGTGAGGCAGGAGTACCATTTTTCTCCGTAAGTGGTTCTGAGTTTGTGGAAATGTTTGTGGGTGTTGGTGCTGCTCGTGTAAGGGATTTGTTCGAACAAGCTCGTAAATTTGCACCTTGCATTGTGTTTATCGACGAGATAGATGCAGTGGGAAGAGAAAGAGGAGCCGGCATAGGTGGCGGACATGACGAACGTGAACAAACATTGAACCAGCTTCTTGTTGAAATGGACGGCTTCGATCCTTATGCTGGAATCATAGTGCTTGCGGCAACCAACCGTCCAGACATACTAGACCCTGCTTTACTCAGACCAGGCAGGTTTGACAGAAAGGTCATTTTGGATATGCCCGACGTAAATGGAAGAAAACAGATATTACTAATCCACATGAGGGGCAAGCCCATAGGACAGGATGTAGATGTGGATAGACTGGCTCAGCTTACTCCAGGTTTTAGTGGAGCAGATTTAGCCAACTTGGTTAACGAGGCAGCCCTATTGGCAGCTAGGAAAAACAAAAACTTAATCGGCATGGAAGAGTTTGAGGAAGCTGTTGAGAAGGTCATGCTCGGTCCGCAGCGAGGTCGCGTATTGAGTGCTGAAGAGAAAAAAATAACTGCCTACCACGAAATAGGACATGCAGTTTGTACCACAATTCTTGACAACCCGAAGGAAGTACATAAGATATCCATAGTGCCTAGAGGCATGGCTGTTGGCTATGTTTTCGGCGGTAGTAGTGAAGAGAAAGTCATGTACACGAGAGAAGAGCTTATTAGGAAGATCGCTGTTCTTCTAGGTGGCAGAGCCTCCGAGGAGGTATTTTTAAATACTCAGACAACGGGTGCTCAGAATGATTTGCAGCGTGCCACTGACATAGCGCGCCGCATGGTAGTTGAGTGGGGCATGAGCGAACTGGGACCTGTAACTTTAGAAGAGCGTCAAGACTTAGTCTTCTTGGGACGAGAAATAACCAGGAATAAGAATTACAGTGAAGCTACTGCCCAGCTAATCGACCAAAAAATCAAAGAGATATTGGAAGAGGCTTATGAAATGGCAAAGAAGACGCTCTCTGAGCGTAACGAGAAAATCCATGCTTTGGCAGAAAGACTCATGGAAGTTGAAACCATGTCTTCCGATGAGTTTTTGACACTTTTAGCGGAGGGGTGAATATGGGACTGGAGGAAGGAAAAGAAAAATGGATGGAGCTTTACACCAAGCACATCGGTAAACATGCCGAAAGGCAAAAAGAGTTTATTTTGGACAGTGGGCTAGTTTTAGAGCCTATCTACGATCCTACCAACTCACAGTTCGAGTACGAACAGGATTTGGGTTGGCCAGGGATGTATCCGTTCACACGTGGCGTCCAACCGAACATGTACAGGGGTCGGTTCTGGACCATGAGGCAATATGCTGGTTACGGCACTGCGAAGGAGACTAACGAACGATTTAGGTACTTGCTGGAGCAAGGGCAAACAGGTTTGTCTGTGGCTTTTGACCTTCCTACGCAGATTGGTTACGACTCCGATCATGAACTTTCGATGGGCGAAGTGGGAAAGGTTGGCGTTGCCATTGATACGGTGGAAGACATGCACATACTTTTCGACCAGATTGACCTGTCGAAGGTTTCCACAAGTATGACCATAAATGCTCCTGCGGCTGTGCTTTTAGCAATGTATATTGTGGTCGCAGAGGAAAACGGATTAGACCGAAAGGTGCTTTCCGGTACCATTCAAAACGACATACTTAAGGAATACGTGGCTCGCGGTACGTACATCTTTCCGCCGAAACCTTCTTTAAGGCTTATCGCTGACACTATTGAATTCTGTGCACAAGAAATGCCAAAATGGAATCCTATCTCCATAAGTGGATACCACATACGGGAGGCTGGAGCTAACGCCGTTGAAGAGATTGCTTTCACCTTTGCCAACGCGAAGGCTTACGTCGATGCAGTGCTTAAGAGAAACATTTCAGTGGACGATTTTGCTGGACAGCTTTCTTTCTTCTTTGCGGCACACAATAATCTTTTGGAAGAAGTTGCTAAATTCAGGGCTGCTCGCCGCTTGTGGGCAAAGATCATGAGAGAACAGTATGGGGCAACAAAAGAACGTGCGATGATGCTTCGTTTCCATACACAAACGGCTGGTTCAACTTTGACCGCGCAACAGCCTCTAAACAATATTATTCGCGTGACACTGCAGGCTTTGGCAGCGGTTCTTGGTGGTACGCAGTCTTTACATACCAATTCCTACGATGAAGCTCTGTCCTTACCCACTGAAGAGGCTGTTAAGGTGGCTCTAAGGACCCAGCAAATACTTGCCTATGAGTCTGGCGTGGCAGATACGGTTGACCCTCTTGGTGGAAGCTATGTTATTGAGCGACTGACCAATGAACTTGAAGAGAATATTGCAAGGGAACTGAAAGCCATTGATGACATGGGTGGAGCTGTCGCAGCTATTGA
Source organism: Coprothermobacter sp. (assembly GCA_012842545.1). Taxonomy (GTDB): domain Bacteria; phylum Coprothermobacterota; class Coprothermobacteria; order Coprothermobacterales; family Coprothermobacteraceae; genus Coprothermobacter. Next base: position 20,684 of record DUSQ01000043.1, on the reverse strand, counting down.
GTCTGGCTACATGCAAAAGCGCATTGCTGAAAGTGCGTACAAGTACTACAAGGGAGTAGCTAATGGGGAGAAAGTCATAGTTGGTGTTAATAAATTTGCTGATCCGGAGGAAGATCAAAGCTTCAGAGTTCTAAGAGTGGATCCAAAGATTCGAGAAGAGCAGATCGAATCTATTAATGAGGTTAAGAGCAAACGCGATAATGTGAAGGTCGAAGAATCTCTCGAGGAGCTCAGGAAAGCAGCCATGACAGAAGATGTGAATTTAATGCCGCTCATAATTGATGCTGTAAGAAATAGGTGTACCTTAGGAGAAATAATGGATACTCTTAGGGACGTATTTGGCGAATACAGACCGCCTGTGGTTTTCTAAAAAGGGGGGTGCAGTTAGATCATGGGAAGGAAAATTGTTGTGGCTAAACCTGGCTTGGACGGTCATGATAGGCAAGCGAAAGTTATTGCCAGGGTATTGAAAGATAACGGTTACGATGTAGTCTATACGGGGATTAGACAAACGCCCAGTCAAATTGCTCAAACTGTTCTTCAAGAATCTGCTGATGTGGTTGTTCTGAACAATCTAAGTGGAGCTCATTTGGAACTTTTCCCTGAAACGGCTAAGAGAATACGTGAACTTGGTTTGAACCCTTTCATCATAGGAACAGGTGTCATACCACCTGAGGATCAGGAAGAGCTTTTGAAAAAAGGTTTGGACGTCGTCTTCGGGCCCGGAACGCCTCCGCAGACCATAGTGGAAGCCATAAAACAATGGGAACAAACCAATCCCTGATAAGGGCGCTAAGGAATGGCTCTCAGGCTGACATAGCGAGAGCTATTACCCTAATTGAGAAGAATGACGAGAACATGTCCGAGTTTCTCAAATTACTTTATGAGGAGGACACCACACCCGTTCCCTTAATTGGTTTAACCGGGTTTGGAGGAGCTGGGAAAAGCAGTCTTGTTGGGGTTCTAGCAGAGTCTTTGCTAAAACTAGGTAAGAGAATCGGTATCATGGCTGTGGACCCCACATCCCCTAAATCTGGTGGTGCTTTACTGGGAGACAGAATACGGCTTCAACATCTTTTCCCAAATGAAAATTTGTTTTTTAGAAGTTTTGCCAATAAAGGCTCTCTTGGGGGGTTAAGTCCACTCTTGATGGAGTCTGTGAAGATCTTAGAAGTAGCAGGTTTTGACTACATATTCTTAGAAACTGTTGGCATTGGACAAAGTGAAGTGGATATAACTCATTTTGCGGATGTTGTGGTGCTGGTGCTTTCACCTGGACTGGGCGATGAAATTCAGTTTTTGAAAGGTGGCATTATGGAAATTGCTGACATATTGGTCATGAACAAAATGGACATGCCCAGTGCCAACGTTAGTCTGGCAGCTCTGGAAGCTTATGCCAGGCTGCTTGATGAACCACCAAAAGTGGTCCCTGTGTCAGCTATTGAGCGTCGCAACATTGATGTTCTTCTTTTCGAAATTAATGATTGTTACGGCAGAAAGCAAGAATCTCACGAGCTGGAACAAATAAGGAAACAGCGTAATAGGGCATTGTACCACTCATGGATGATGCAGATGCTGGAACCCATTCTGGATCAATGTTACAGTGAAGGAGAAGTTCCTTATATTGCTGCAAAGACCTTTGTAGATAGCATAGGGAGGTGCTTAAATGAATATTGAACACGTAGAACACGTTGGCATAGCCATGCCTTCCGAAGAAGAATCACTGCAAGTGGGAAGACTGCTATTTGGCAGGGAACCAGATGTCATAGAAGAGGTGCCCTCGCAGAAAGTGAAAACCTACATTTACAGGGTGGGGCAGACAAAGATAGAGTTCTTGGTGCCAACTTCTGAAGACAGTACTATAGCTAAATTCTTAGCTGATCGGGGGCAGGGCTTGCACCATCTGGCTTTTGCTGTTGACAGTGTTCAAGAAGCTATTCAAGAGCTCAAAGAAAAAGGTGTGCGTATGATCGACGAAAGTCCTCGTGAAGGAGTTGAGGGGACAAGAATCGCTTTCATACACCCGAAAAGCACTGGTAAAGTCTTAGTGGAACTGGTAGAAGGAGAGTAAAACATGGACTGGGAAGAACTATTGGAGCAGTACAGGCAGCGAAAAGAGAAGATCTTTGAAGGGGGCGGTAAGGAACGTATTAAGAAAATCAAAGATGCTGGCAAACTGACCGCCCGAGAACGTATTGAGTATTTACTCGATCCGAACAGTTTTGTGGAGATCGGCGCTTTTGTGGAACACAGAGCAACTGCATTGGGGATGGATAAAACAAAAGCACCTGCAGATGGTGTGGTTACAGGATTCGGAACCATTGATGGTCGTTTAGTGTTCGTTGCTTCTCAGGATTTCTCGGTGTTAGGCGGGTCTGTGGGTGAGATGCACGCGGCTAAGATAGCCAGGATACAGGATATGGCTTTGCAGTACAAGGCCCCTGTGATCATAATGAACGATTCAGGTGGTGCTCGCATTCAAGAAGGCGTTGACGCTCTAAAGGGCTATGGTGATATCTTCTACAGGAACGTAAAAGCATCAGGTGTGGTTCCTCAGATAGCCATAGTATTTGGTCCTTGTGCTGGTGGTGCGGTTTATTCGCCTGCACTCATGGATTTTGTCTTAATGACCTCCAATGCATACATGTTCATAACAGGGCCAAAGGTAGTGGAAACTGTAACTGGAGAGCAGGTTACCAATGAACAACTGGGTGGCCCTCTGGTTCATGCTCAGAAATCAGGGAATATACATTTTGTTGCAGACACTGATGAAGAAGCCATTGATCTGACACGGAAATTACTTTCTTATTTGCCAAACAGCGCTTATGAAAAACCGCTTTTTGTGGAGCCCAATGATGATCCCACTCGGTTAGTTCCAGAACTTATGGACATCATACCCGCTGAACCTAACAAAGCCTTTGACATAAAACAAGTCATAAGAGCTATTGTGGATGATGGAGAGTTTTTGGAGGTGCAGCCAGAATTTGCTCAAAGTATGGTAACCGGATTTGCACGGTTGGGTGGCCACGTCATCGGCATTGTGGCAAACCAATCTTCATATATGGCTGGTGTATTAGGTATTGATTCTTCTGATAAAGCAGCTAGGTTTGTTAGGACTTGTAATGTATTTAACATCCCCATTGTGACCCTCGTGGACACGCCCGGCTACATGCCAGGGACTCAACAGGAATACGGTGGCATAATTCGTCATGGAGCAAAACTGCTTTATGCCTATTCTGAAGCGCAGGTTCCAAAAATCACACTTATTGTGAGGAAAGCGTTCGGTGGAGCCTACATTGCCATGGGGTCTAAGCATCTTGGCGCCGACATAGTTTTCGCATTGCCTTCGGCTCAGGTTGCTGTCATGGAGGCCGAAGGAGCAGCTAACATCGTCTTTAGAAAGGAAATAGAAAGTGCAGAGAATCCTGACCAAGTGAGAGCAGAAAAGATAAACGAGTACCGTCAGCAGTTTTCAAATCCTTTTGTAGCTGCATCCAGGCTTTATGTGGATGATGTTATCGAGCCGCAATTTGTGCGTCTGGCTCTCTATAACGGTCTCGAACTTACGTTTTCCAAGAAAGATTCCGTGGGTGTTAAGCATGGGAACATTCCATTGTAGGGGCGATGAAAGATGATGGCAAGTTTTCTTGATTCTTTAATTCTCACTGTCGTGGGACTGGCTGTTGTCTTCCTTGTCCTGATTGTTAATGCATTAGTGACTTCTCTACTTAAGTCGTTTGGCAAAGAAAAGAGGGAAATGCCCGCTATGGCACCTCCCCAGGAAGTGAAGCTAGAGCAGGAAGCGGCAAAAAGCTTAATCAAGCCAGAGGCCGAAACTTCGGAAGAAATAGAGCCAGAGGTGGTAGCGGCTATTGCGGCCGCTTTGCATTATCACATGTTAAGAATGTCAAAGGTGAATTATGGTGTTGTACACCGCACAGATGTTAGGAGGGGACTGTGATATGGGCAAGGTGTTTCAATATGTTGTTAGGGTTAATGGAAAAGAATACAATGTAGAGATCGAATCGGACAGCGAAGAGATTTTCATAAAAAGTATTACGAGAACCGCTACCTCGCAGGCACAAACTAAGGAGCCAGCAGGCCCTCAAAGGGTTGAACAGGCGCCAGCGCCAGCCCCAGCACCAGTAGCTCCCAGTGCACCACAAAAACCAGCCGCAGCAGCTAAGGCAGGCGGAACGGTGGTAGAAGCCCCGTTACCAGGTAAGATTTTGAGGATTAACGTGTCAGCGGGTAATCAGGTAAAACGTGGTGATTTGCTGCTAATCTTGGAAGCTATGAAAATGGAGAATGAAATTCTGGCACCCGTTGACGGAGTCGTGGACAGTGTACTGGTCTCACCAAACCAGACGGTAAACACACATGATCCTTTGGTAGTACTTAAGTAGGTGCGGCATATGGAGCTAACAATATCTAATTTGTTTCAGACGCTTTGGCAGAGTACCAGTATTGCAGCTGCTGGTGCGGCTCAGTGGAAAGATTGGATCATGGTGGTTGTAGCACTGGTACTTCTTTATTTGGGAGTTTTTAAGAAAATCGAACCATTGCTTTTGGTACCAATCGGTTTTGGTGCTCTGCTTTCTAATTTACCCGTGGCTGGTGGTTATTTCTTGTCGCTGGATTACGTAAAGCAGGTCGGTGAGCTGAATCAAATTGTCAGCCCGCATTTGCCATTGCTAGGAGATATCCTCTATTTCGGCGTGAAGAACGAGATTTACCCCATACTCATTTTCATCGGTATAGGTGCCATGACAGATTTCGGCCCCTTAATCGCACAGCCTTCTTCCTTCCTGATGGGTGCCGCTGCTCAGTTTGGTGTATACGCCGCTCTGATAATCTCAGTCTTGCTTGGGTTTAATCTCAAAGAAGCTGCTGCTATTGGTATCATAGGAGGTGCGGATGGACCTACAGCCATTTACTCGGCAGTAAAGCTGGCTCCTCATCTACTCGGTCCCATTGCAGTTGCTGCCTACACGTATATGTCACTTGTCCCTATCATACAACCCCCCATAATGCGCCTCATGGTAACAGAAAAAGAGGCGAAAGTGAGGATGAAGGAGCTTAGAAATGTAAGTAAGGTAGAAAGGATACTTTTCCCCATTGCCATAACCGTTGTGACCTCCATTTTTGTACCCGCTTCGACACCACTCATAGGGGCCATAATGTTTGGGAACCTGCTAAAAGAAGCTGGTGAAACAAGGCGACTAGCTGAAACTGCTGGAAACGAGCTCATAAACATTGTTACGATTTTCCAAGCCTTGGCAGTGGGAGCTTCCATGAAGGCAGATACATTCCTGACTTTGCAAACTCTTGAGATCGTGGTCCTGGGCGTACTGGCTTTTGCATTTGCGACGTTCGGTGGTCTACTGCTGGGTAAGATCATGTACTACATCACAGGTGGGAAGGTAAATCCGCTCATCGGCTCAGCAGGAGTATCAGCTGTGCCCATGGCTGCTCGTGTTTCTCAGACGGTGGCACAATCTTACGATCCTGAGAATTTTGTGCTTATGCACGCCATGGGTCCTAACGTAGCTGGAGTTGTTGGAACGGCTGTTGCAGCTGGTGTTTTCCTTGCACTCCTGGGAGGCTAATGACTTATGGAGGTGTCGGAGCATTTAACGTGGGAGAAATTCTGGAACGTAGTTGAAGGGAAAGAGCAGTTGCAAATTGGTGATGCCACGAAGAATAAGCTCAAACAGAAGCGTGAGAAACTCATAAGCATCTTGGAAAATGGAAAGGTTATCTACGGAGTCAATACTGGAGTAGGTTCACTTAAAGATGTAGCGCTCAAAGACGATATGCTAGAGGAATTTCAGGCTAATCTCATAAGAAGCCATGCTGAATCGGTGGGGCCATATGTTCCAAGGGTTGTAACCAAAGGTGCCATGCTTCTTCTGGCGCACAGTTTAGCCCAAGGATTATCCGGTGTCAGTCCTGAGCTTCTGGAAAGGATAGTATTTGCCATTAACATGGATTATGTACCCAGGGTGGGTTATTTTGGCTCTGTGGGCGCTAGCGGGGATTTGTCATTCTTGGCGAGCCTAATGCTGGGTATTATTGGGGAGAGACCGGTTTACGATGCTGAAGGAAAAGAGCACGTGCTGGATAAATTTACTTTGAGAGAAAAAGAGGGGCTTGCTGTAATTAACGGCACTCATTTCTCTCTTTCACACTTGATCTATTTAGTTAGAGAGTTAAAACTGCTCGAGGAGATGACTAGGTGGACTTACGCTCTTCATCTGGAAACCAGAAAAGCCATTGTTTCATTCCTTGACCCACTAGTAAGTCAGGCTAAACCGGATCCCTACTTTGGGCAATTGATCTCTTGGTTGCGGGATGTGCTCAAGGATTCGGCGGCTGTTAGAAGGTCTGGGCCCGAGGTACAAGAACCTTATGTGGTAAGGTGCTTCCCACAGCTTTACGCACCGATTATGAGAACATTAGACAACATTGAGTCATGGCTGGAGCAGGAGATGAACGCTGTTAGCGATAACCCGCTATTTAAAGATGACGAGCCCATTTTCCAAGGCAATTTTCACGCTGAGAGTATAGCGGTGATGTCATCAGAGCTTAGGGCTCTCATGCCTTTGATGGGTAACATTCTGTATCAGTTGCAGGAGAAGCTGCTGAACCCCGAGTTCAATCGTGGGCTGCCTGCGTTTTTGGCTGAAGTGCCTGGGCTTCATTCTGGGCTCATGATCGTTCAGTATTTGTCAGCTGATCTGGTTTCAGAAATCTCCATGCTGGCAGGTCCTATTACCATGATGAATCAGACGATGTCCACGGGGCAGGAGGACGTAGTATCCTTCGCTCCAGCTTCTAACCGCTTGCTACAAAGGCAATTAGAGTTGTACAGGTACCTACTCGCAAGTTCATTGCTTATCACAGTGAGAGCTTCCAAGATGGCTAATATTAAGGTATCATCTGCCATACAAGAGACGCTAAAGCTGTTCTTGGAAACAGATGTGGGAGGTGAACGTTCCTTTTCTGATATCATAGAAGTTTTCGCGGATAGGCTTTAGCTAAGTCTTTCAAACTCTTAGGCTTTCTGGGTTATAATAAAGCAGATATGAGGAGGTATAAATATGTCTGGACACTCTAAGTGGCATAACATAAAGGCTAAAAAAAGTAAGATGGATGCCCAAAGGGGCAAGATTTTTACAAAATTAACCAGGGAATTGGTCATAGCTGCTCGTGAAGGTGGTCCCAACCCTGAAACGAACTTGCGGCTGCGCGTTGCCATTGACAAAGCTAGAGCAGCTAACATGCCTAAAGAAAACATCGATAAAGCCATAGCTAAGGGAGCCGGGAACTTAGAGGGTCAGGAATTTGTAGAAGCTCTCTACGAAGGTTATGGCCCCGGAGGCGTTGCCATTTTGGTTGAAGTCACCACTGACAACAAGAATCGTACTGCTGCAGATGTACGCAGGATATTCAGTCGTCATGGTGGCACTCTTGCAGAAAGTGGAGCTGTGAGCTGGCAGTTTGAAAGAAAGGGCGTCATCGAGTTGAATAAGGAACAAGTTCCATCCATTGATGAGCTCACTTTAGAACTCATCGACTTTGGCGTTGATGACGTAGTAGAAGAAGATGGTTTGATAACCGTCTACACGCAGCCAGATGCGCTGTCAAAGGTACTCGATTATCTAAACGAGGCTGGAATAGAAGTTTCCAGAGCGGAATTGGGTTTTATACCGAAGAACTATGTATCTGTGTCCGAGGAAGATGGAAGAAAAATACTGAGCATGTTAGAAGAATTGGATGACAATGACGACGTGCAGGAAGTATATACGAATGCCGACTTGCCTGAGGTGCTCACGGCTGAAGAATAGTGGTAGTATTCGGCGTTGATCCTGGAAGTACGCGTGTGGGTTTAGCTCTATTGGATGATGAAAGTAGAAGCTGGCTCCATGTGCAATGCTTGGAGCTAACAGGGCTACATGAGGATGTTCGTTACACGACCATAGAGCGCTACGTAGGTGCTCTGTGTGACGTGTTTCAGCCTAAGGAAATGGCTATTGAGAAGCTTATTTGGGGCAAGAACAGAAACAACTTGCTCCAAATAAGCGAATGTAGAGGCGTGGTCAAGTTGGTCGCCTATAAGAGAGCCATTAAGGTGTTTGAGTACTTTCCCACGGAAGTTAAATCATTAACTACTGGTTACGGTCACGAGGGGAAAGAAGGTATCGTTCGCACCTTAGGGGCTGAAACGGGCTTAAGCATTTTACCTTTGTTTGATGATACATCAGACGCCATGGCAGTGGCGTGGGTTCACTCTTTGATGAGGCACAGCCGTGTTATTGAAAGTTAGAGGAACGCTGCAGCAAGAGGGCCAATCGTACTGGTTCTCATTCAAGCCTGATTTTTCCATTGAAGTAGTTAAGTGCACCACTAAAGTTGGTGAAGGTGAATACCTACTTTTTGCCTCATTTGACAACGATCTCCATGTGTTCTTGTTCTCCAATGAGGAGGAACTGGGACTTTTTCAGGTGCTTAAGAACGTGAAAGGCGTTGGGAATGTAAAGGCTTCTCGCATACTGTCTTTGTATGATGTACAGGAGCTGCTTGATATGATCAAAGCTGGACAGGAGGAGCAGCTTGCTCTTCTACCCGGTATTGGTGAGCGAACGGCAAAGAGAATCGTAGTGGAACTCAGTGGCCATTTCAAGAATGCTGATAATGCCACGGACGATAGCTTTACGGAGATTGTAAATGCGGCTTGTGATCTGGGTTACGACCGAAAAGTGGTAACAGAGTTGCTAAGTAGAAACACTGAATGGCGAAACAAGAACTTGGAAGATGCCCTGAGATGGGTAATAAAGGAAATCAATCAGAAGGCGTAATGGAACTTAAAGAGTTTGTTGGGCAGAGCACAGCAGTATCTTCAGTATCTTTTAGTGTGGAAGCTGCCAAGAAATTAGGTAAAATGCCTGATCACATGCTATTTTTTGGGCCTCCTGGTTTGGGTAAGACTACTCTGGCTAGACTTGTCGCTCAAGAGGTAGGGGCAAGTTTTGTTGAGACTACAGGTAATAGCTTAACTAATGTGAAAGATGTTCTGAACATACTGCTGTCTTTTTCACGTCCGACTGTTCTTTTCATTGACGAAATCCACCGCATTCCCAAATCCGTGGAAGAGCTCCTTTATGCTCCCATGGATGAGCAAATCATCAGAGTCATGGTGGGTAAGAATAAGACAGCCCGCATAATAAAGTTTGACCTTCAACCTTTTACATTAATCGGTGCAACGACAAAAGTGTCTTTTTTAAGTAAGCCTTTTCTGAGTCGGTTTTCCATAAAGATCTCTTTTAACTACTATGGCGAAGATGACATAGGAATCATAATAAGAGAAGAGCTCGAAAAACACGGTTTGGAGATATCAACGGAAGCGCTTAAGCAGATCGCTAAAAGGAGCAGGGGAACGCCCCGTGAGGCGTTGCAGATCTGTAGAAGAGTGGTGGAGTATGCAGTTCTTAATCATCTCCAGAAGTTGGATGAAGAAGCAGTTACTGATTTGTTCAATCTCTTGAGTATCAATGAATATGGTCTGTCGCCCTTAGACAAAGATTACCTCAGAACCCTTGCAGAAACATTTAAAGGGGGACCTGCTGGCATTAGAGTACTGGCATCTGCTTTAGGATTGGATGTGGAAACTCTTGAAGGTGTTGTGGAACCATACTTGATGATGCTGGGATTCGTGATGGTTACCAGTCGGGGAAGGAAACTAACCGATAAAGGATGGAGAGCATACGAAGAAGTTGTTCGTTCATAGCTGCTGTGGACCATGCTTGTATGCATCTTTCTCTCATTTACCAAGGTCCGATTTTCGTTTAGCGAGCTTCTACAATCCCAATATTGAGCCACCTAATGAGTGGTTTAGTAGAGCTCAATCTTTTTTAGACGTGTGCGAGCTATTGTGTGTAAACGGAGAAGTGGTGCCGCATTCGATTAGCAGTGAGCTTCATGAAGCACTTTTCAGTAAAAGATGTAGCTTCTGCTATGACCTTAGACTAACGGAGTCAGCATATGCTGCAAGACAAAGAGGCTTTGACACTTTCACAACCACGTTATTGAGTTCTCCAACTCAGAACCAGATTTTACTACGTGAAAAGTTGGCTGCTATTGAAAGTGAATTTGGCATGCAGGTGTATTATTTTGAAGTGCCTCGCGAGGAGTACATGAAGAAGACAAGGGAGTTAAAGAATATGGGCATATATGTTCAAAATTATTGTGGTTGCTATGGTTCTCTCTTAGAGCGAGAAGCAGAAAGGTTCAAGGCACTATGGAGGTGAAGTATTTGTCCGCTTTAGAAGAGCTACTGAGTTACGAACTACCTAGGCACCTCATCGCTCAAAAGTTGAGTGACCCAAGGGATGCGTGCAGACTCCTGGTGGTTCACCGCGACACGGGTGAATTGGAGGACAGACGGTTCTTCGAAATCAAAAATTACTTAACCGCTGGCGACGTTTTGGTACTTAATGATACGAAGGTGCTAAAGGCAAGAATCAAAGGGCGCCGAAAAACTGGGGGCGCTGTCGAGATTTTGCTCGTTCGTCCTTTGCGAGATAACACATGGGAATGCCTTCTTAGGCCGCTAAGGAAGATTAAAATTGGTGAGACGCTTCTACTTAATGGGGGAGCGCAAGTCAAAATGGTGGAACGCACAGAGAGAACAGCCACTATTGAGTTTCAAATGTCTGCTCAGGAGCTGGATAGTTATTTGGATGATTGGGGAGAGGTTCCTACTCCTCCTTACATAAGGCGTAAGGTGCCGGCCGAAGAATATCAGACAGTATTTGCATCCAAACCAGGTGCGGTTGCGGCTCCCACAGCTGGTTTACATTTTACTGAGAACCTGCTACAAGATCTGAAGAATATGGGAGTAAAAGTTACTTACGTGACATTGCACGTGGCTCTGGGAACATTTGAATCGTTGGCGGCGGATTGGCAGCAGAGAAGCGAGCTCCACAAAGAAACGTTCTTTGTCCCAGCCGAAACAGCCACAGTAGTTAACCACGCGAAGGAATCCGGGCATAGAGTTTTTGCAGTGGGGACGACAGTGGTGAGGAGTTTGGAATCAGCAGCTACTGATGATGGGAAACTTAAAACGGTATTTGCGGATACATCTCTGTTTATTAAGCCTGGTTACAGCTGGAAAATCGTCGACAAGCTCGTAACGAACTTTCACCTTCCGCAGACCAGTTTATTACTGCTGGTAGCCGCTTTTGCAACGCCTGAGCTGATTTTAGAAGCATATAAGCACGCTATTGAGCAAGAGTACAAGTTTTATAGCTTAGGCGACGCCATGCTGATCCTTTGAATGTTTGAGGCGTTTGACATGTTTGAAATACTTAAGGAAACAGATAAAGGCAGAATCGGACGACTTTCTTTGACTCACGGTACCGTTACAACGCCCGTTTACATGCCTGTAGCTACCAGAGGTGCAATAAGAGTTGCGACTTTGGAGGAACTGGAACGCCTCGGATACGAATTGATCTTGAATAATACTTACCACCTGGTTCTCAGGCCCGGACTCGAGGTTTTAGAACAAATTGGTGGCACTCATCGCTTCATGGGTTGGAAAGGAAACGTATTAACTGATAGTGGTGGTTTTCAAATCTATTCACTAAAGCAATCCATGAAGGTTAGAAGAAGTGGCTTGGAGTTTAGGTCTCCCATTGACGGGACTAAGTTCTTTTTCACACCTGAGTTTGTTGCCCATGCGCAAAACGTCATAGGTAGCGATATCGCCATGCAATTGGATGTTTGCTTAGGTTATCCAGCACCTGACAATGAAGCAAAGAAGGCAATGGATATGACACTGGAATGGGGAGAACGTTTCTTGTCTGTGGAACCGCTGCAGGGGCAAAAACGATTTGGGATAGTTCAGGGTGGCTTTAGCAAGCACTTACGTCGTCAGAGCGCTGTGATGACCGCTTCTCTCCCTTTTGACGGTTTCGCTATCGGAGGTCTCTCTGTGGGTGAGCCTGAAGAACTCATGTTTGAATTGACTAACGAGGTGTTGGATGCATTGCCAAAAAACGCGCCAAAGTACATGATGGGAGTTGGTGATCCTTTGCAGATCGTCGAGCTTGCAAGCATGGGTGTTGACATGTTTGACTGCGTTCAGCCTACAAGGCATGCCAGACATGGCTGGGTCTACTCTTGGCAAGATGGGCCCCAGGTCATCGTTCGAGGAAAGCACAAGTTCGATTTCAGGCCCCTAGAATATCAGCCGCAATATACCTACAGCTACTTACATCATCTTTTCAAAGCTGGCGAGCCACTGGGTCTCTTAATTGCGACGGTGGAAAACCTTTCCTACATGGCAGATCTCATAAAGAAACTAAGAATGTCCATTGAAACTGGATCTGTAAACAGTCTCAAAGATGAAATACGTTACCAGTGGAGAAAACGTATAATAGGTGAGTAGGATTTAAAGAGTATGATAAGTCAACGTAAGGCAGGCACGTTATATCAGTGAAGGAGGGCAAAGGATGAGCAAAGAGTGGAAAATTGGAATTGCTGCGGCTCTTGTTGTGTTGAGCCTGTTGTTTTTAATTTTAGCGTTGCCGGTGAATTTGCCGGATATTGGCTACGACATGCAGAAAGTAGTACGTGACCAATGGGGTATAAAGTTCAGATTTGGTCTGGACATAAAAGGCGGTGTGCAAATAACGCTGGAGGCAGTGCCTTACGAGAACCAAACCCTTTCTCAAGATGATGTCAGTCAACTAAAGACCGTGTTAGAAAACAGAATCAATACGCTGGGCTTGGGTGAGATAAAGATCTATGATGATCCGGGTGATTGGAAACGAATAGTTGTGGAGATTCCTGCTGACGTTCTTAGCGAAAAACAGATGGATGCCCAAGGAGTGGTGGATTTTCTTGGCAAACCCGCGAAGCTAGAGTTTATCGATCCTGAAGGCAACGTGGTAATTACTGGTGCTGATCTGAAGAGTGCATATGTGACAACTGACCAAGCTGGTCTTCCAGCTGTTGGTCTTGAGTTCACCTCGGAGGGTGCCAAGAAGTTCTACGATGCCACTTCAAAGTGGGTCGGGCAAAGAATTGAAATTAGACTGGATGGACAAGTAATTTCGTCACCCACTGTTCAGGAAGCTATTTCGGGTGGTAAAGCTTCCATAACGGGAAGCTTCACTACAAACGAGGCTCGGCAGCTAGCAGCTCTACTTCAAGGCGGTGCTTTGCCCACGCAGATAAAAGTAAGTGCACTTAGGAACGTAGGGCCTTCCGTAGGATCACAGGCGTTACAAGCTATGGAGCTTTCTGGGATTGTGGCAGCCATAGCCATTGTGTTCTACATGATATTGAACTACGGTGTGCTGGGAATGTTCTCTGTTCTTAGTTTGCTCAGCTTCATCATTTTGGATGCTGGGATCTACATAGGCATGTTCAAAGCGGTTTTATCACTTTCAGGAATTGGTGGGTTCATTTTGACTCTGGGCATGGCAATCGACAGTAACATCATTTTCTACGAGAGATTCATGGAAGAGTTGAACAAAGGGAAAACCCCACGAAGAGCGGTTCAAGATGCTTTTAGGCATGCCTTTGTTACAGTGGTTGATTCGAATATCTCAGTAATAGTAGTGTCTCTTATTCTTTTCTACCTTGGAGCTCCTACGCTTAGAGGGTTTGCTATAACGCTGGGTTTGGGTGGAGTATTGAATATTGTTCTCCCTTGGCTCTTGCTGGATCCTATCATGGAGTTCTTTGTTTCTTCTAGGTCTGAGAAAGCGGAGGTGCGAGTATGAAGAACGTCTGGTTTGGTTTTCCTTTATTTCCCGAGCTACCTGTTGAAGTGGTCAAGAATAGAAAAAAGTTTTACACGGTTTCCATTATCATCATTCTTGTGGGTTTCCTTTTTATGGGCATCAATTACATTAGGTATCATGAGCCGCTAAACCTTGGCGTTGACTTTAGCGGTGGAGTAGTATTCACCATCACAATGCCAGAAGACAAGAATGCTTCTGATTTGACAAAGATAGCTGCCGAAGTGGGTATTCATGATTCCATTGTAAGAAAGTCAGGTGCTAACGAATATGAACTCAGAGCAAAAATAGATGAAGCTGCTCTTCCGACCATCAGAGAGTCATTGCAGGCCAGTGCCAGTGTTACTGATGAAAACTTTGTGGGTCCCTCTGTGGCAGGTTCACTCATAAAGAATGCCATTTTGAGTTTGACCGTGGCGCTACTGGCACTGCTGGTTTACATTTCTGTCAGATTCAGGTTCAAATACGGCTTAGCGGCTGTTTTGGCACTTGTTCACGACGTACTAGTTACTGTGGCCATCTTTGCGATTTTCTTCATACCCATAAATAGCCCATTTGTGGCGGTGCTCCTTATTCTTGTTGGATACTCGCTGCAAGACAGCATAGTCGTGTTGGACAGGGTGCGCGAGAACAGAAAGCTCAACAGTAAAGCTTCTACAGCGGATGTGGTAGAAGCTGCCATACACTCGGTGTTTAGGCGGTCACTGAATACATCCATCACTACTCTCATAGCAGCTGTGTGCCTAATGATCTTCGCATACAGATTTCTGCCTGACTTTACCACTGGGTTGACCGTGGGACTTATAACAGGAACCTATTCAAGCATCTTCATAGCTGCATCTTTATTGGTTGATTGGGGTGAGTAACGATGCATGTGGATAATTTAAGAGAGTACATAAGAGACATACCTAATTTTCCCACTGAAGGTGTTATTTTTAGAGACATAACACCTTTACTCAAGGACCCAGATGCTTTTTCCACTACGGTTGATTGGATGGCTGATGCTGTGAGCTCGCTTACAATCACAGCCGTGGCTGCTGTGGAAGCTCGAGGGTTTATATGGGGTGGTACTTTGGCTTATCGTTTAGGCGTGGGGTTCATTCCCATCCGGAAACCTGGGAAACTACCTTTTGAGGTTGTAGAGAAAGAGTTTGAACTTGAATATGGTAGGGATGTTCTGCAGATACACAAAGATGCCGCAGGGCCCGGAGATTCTGTTCTCGTGGTAGACGATGTGCTAGCGACAGGAGGTACAGCGGAAGCAGCGGCTGACCTCATAAGAACATTAGGGGCGGAGGTGGCTGGTTTTTGTTTTCTTTTGCGTTTAGGAGCCATGGACGGCTATGAACGTCTAAGCAAACAGGGCAAGAAGGTGGTTTACTTATTGACAGTTTAGAAGAGCTAAAAGCCGAACTTCTAAAGAATGTCTCTTCGTATTTGGGGGATCCCGAAAAGATTGAAAAAGCGATTGAGTTTGCAAGCTTAGCTCATACTGGTCAGAAGAGACGTTCTGGAGAAGACTATATGGTGCATCCTCTTAGGGTCGCCCTCATTCTGGCTGAGTTGTACGCTGATGAGGAGTCCATAATTGCGGGGATTCTGCACGACGTTGTGGAAGACACCCCCGTAACACTGCGCGATGTGGAAGAAAATTTTGGCACAGAGGTATCGCTTCTTGTAGACGGCTTGACAAAGCTTAGGAAGCTGCCTAAAGGTACGGGCTGGGAAGGAGCGCAGAAAGAAAACCTTCGAAAGCTTTTCCTGAGTGCAGCGCAAGATCCACGTGTGGTCATAGTAAAGCTTGCTGATCGACTTCATAACATGCGAACTGTTCAGTACCTACCTGCGGACAAACAGAAGAGAGTAGCTAAGGAAACCTTGGACATTTATGCCCCCTTAGCTCATCGTCTGGGTGTTTACAGGATTAGGTGGGAACTGGAAGACCTTGCTTTCAAGACACTTTATCCAGAACAGTATGAGTACATCTCCACATTGGTAAATCAAAAGTTAAAAGGACAGAAGGAAGTTATAAAAGAAGCCAGAGCCAAAGTAGAGGACATGTTGAAAGCACGTGGTATGAAAGCCAGAGTAGAGGGTCGAGTCAAACACCTTTACTCTGTATATACCAAAATGCTCACACAGAACAAAACCATTGACGAAATATTCGACCTCATGGGGCTAAGAGTAATTCTTGATACCGAGGAGGAATGTTACGTCACATTGGGGCTAGTTCACGCTTTGTGGCCACCAATACCGGGACGGTTAAAAGACTATATTGCTTTACCTAAACCGAACTTTTATCAGAGTTTGCATACCACAGTTATTGGTCCTAAAGGACTACCACTGGAGGTTCAGATCAGAACATGGTACATGCACCAAGTGGCAGAATACGGTGTTGCAGCACACTGGGCCTATAAGGAGGGCGTTACTCCTAAATCCGCTTTGGAAAGGATAAATTGGCTGGAGCAAGTGTTCGCGTTTGAGGATGAGAAAGTGAAAAGCACCGATGAGATAACTCAGGCTGTGATGGACACGCTAAAAGAAGAAATACTGGTTTTCACTCCGAAAGGAGACGTAGTGTCACTACCCAAAGGTGCCACCGTGCTTGACTTTGCTTACCGAATACATACGGAAATCGGGCATCACGCTGTTGGGGCACGGGTAAATGGTGCTTGGGTGCCATTGGATAAGCAGCTTGAAATGGGTGATCGTGTAGAAATAATAACCAGCAAGAATCGTTCTGGTCCAAGCATAGAGTGGCTAAAAATAGTAAAAACAGCACATGCGGCCGACAAAATAAACAGCTGGTTTCGTAAAAGGGATCGACAAGAGCTTATTGAAGATTCAAGAAGGCTACTGGAGGAATCTCTCAAAAGGTTCGATTTCACATACCAAGAGTTCATCGACACGTTGAAATCCAGGAACATGAACGTGGAATCAATACTTCTTAACATCATAAAAAATCAATCCTCGCTTGAGCTAGTACTTAAAAACTTAGGACTTGTTGAGCCTGAACCTGCTAAGGGCGAGGAAAGTAAAGCAGTATCGACTAAAGAACAAACATCAGTCAGCAGTGTGACTGGCATTCCATACCGCTTAGCGAAATGTTGCAGTCCACTCCCTCCAGAGGACATCGTTGGAGTAGTAGAGAGTGGCCATGGCATAGTGGTTCATGCCGCTGATTGTAAGAATGTTACCGATGCAAGCAAAACCATTGCACTGAGTTGGGATCAGCTACATGGAGCTAGAAACAAGGACGGTTATCCTGTGGACATAAAAATTACCGCTAGAGACCGTTTGGGGCTTTTAGCTGATATAGGTTCAGTTTTCGCTGTGGCTGGTTTAAACATTGATAAGATAACGGTGCAAAGGAGACAACGCATTGAACAGATCAAAATAGTAGTAGAAGTAAAACTGAAAAACAAGGACGATTTCCAGATCATACTTAATAAGCTATCTGAAATGCCAGAAATTATTGAGGTGTCGAAGGGTAAGCAATGATAGTCGTTGTTTCTCGTGTAAGCAGTGCTTCTATTATCTGCGACGGTAAACCAATTGGATCGATTGGGAAGGGGCTTGTCTGTTTTGTCGGGCTAGAGAAGGGCGATACACTGGAAAATGTCAGAAAAGGTGCCCAAAAAGTATGCGAAATCAAAGTTTTTGACAATGATGAGGGCCGCTTAGGGCTTTCTTTAAAGGATATCGAAGGTAGCGTGATGGCAGTTAGCAACTTCACCTTGGCTGGCGTAGTGGACGGACGACGAATGTCTTTTGACAATACTTTGCCGTTTGCTGAGGCTAAGCCGCTCTTTGAGGAATTCTGTAAGGCTTTAAATACAGAGAAGAAAGTGTGTAGTGTGTTTGGGTCGTACATGGAAATCACCATGAATCATGACGGCCCTGTAAACGTCATTCTGAGAACCTAGTGTGTCACAAACGGTTCTAGACTTGGTGCACCATGGTTCTTGCTAATCCTCAATGAATGTGAATAGTGTTTTAAATAGTGAGTGCTATCACTAAAGTGGGTATAGCATATAATCATTCTTAGCCGCGCCTGGCATATTATCTTGGCTAACGTGCCTATTTAGTTGGTCAGTCAGGCGCAAGGACGCGAGGAGGCGTTAAACATGGCAAAGAGTAATGCCAAAGAGGAAGCGAAGGAACTCAACGAAGGAATGGCAAAGCTGGCTAATGAGATTCCAGGAGTGATGAAAGGCTTTAATGAAGTTCACCATGCTGCAACGGCTGATGGAGCTCTTTCCACAAAAGAGAAGGAACTCATCGCTTTAGGTATCGCAGTAGCGGTGAGATGTTCTCACTGCATTGTGGCACATGTTGGAGCCGCTCTGCAAGCAGGTGCAACCAAGGAAGAAATAATGGAAGCTCTGGGCGTAGCAGTGCTAATGAGTGGAGGTCCGGGAGTTACATACTCGATTGAAGCCATGAATGTTCTTGAGGATTTCATGCACTGAGCGATGGGCCACGGAGAAGACTGAAAATGTTGTGCGTTCATAGCTTAATTTGACCACATGTTTATAGCAAATTGAAACTAATCATTTATCAGTCAGGAAGTATTAGTGTCGCTACAACAAAACGAGGAGAGGGGGTTCTGACGAAGATGCATGTTGGCCAGAACTCCCTCTTAATTCTCTGTATGGATTTATTCTAGTTTTCTGGTTAAGAGTGTAAATTTATTCTTGCTTAGGGGATGTGCCGTACCTGCGGGGATCGTCAACAGATTAGGGGTGATGTAGTGGCTGGTAACAACAGGATCATCGAGGTTGAGAATTTAGAGAAATCCTATGGCGATGTGCATGCTGTAAAAGGCATTAGCTTCTACGTTGAGGAGGGTAAACTTTTTGCTTTTCTTGGTCCCAACGGAGCAGGGAAGTCTACCACAATTGACATGTTCAGTACGGTTCTCAAACCGGACAGTGGAAGTGTGATCATAGACGGCAGCATTTTAGGAAAAGATGACGATGCCGTAAGAAAGTCCATAGGAGTGGTGTTTCAGTATGGCGTTTTGGACGATGTACTCACTGTTAAAGAAAATCTTTTATTCAGAGCTTCTTTGTATGGTCTTCGCAGCATAGAAGCTAAAAATGCGGTGGACTCTGCTTGCCAATTAGCCGCAGTAACCGATATTGCTGACCGGCCTTATGTAAAGCTTTCTGGTGGTCAACGCAGAAGGTGTGATATAGCAAGAGCACTGATTCACATGCCAAAGATACTATTCTTGGATGAACCCACCACTGGCCTGGATCCGCAAACACGAAAACGAATGTGGGACTTAATCATTCATATGAAGGATGAGCTCGGCACCACAATATTCCTAACGACTCACTACATGGAGGAAGCAGCCGAAGCCGACTATGTCATTGTCATTGATGATGGCCAAATGGTCGCCAAAGGTACACCAATGGAACTAAAAGAGAAATATGCTTCCGATAAGCTAATCTTAGTTAGTTCAGACATCCATAAAGTTGCTGATCTACTTCGCACGATGGGTTTGGAATATGACTTGAATGGTGATTACTTGATAGTTCCTTTGAGGACTTCGCTGGACGCGTTACCCTTGTTGGAACTTTTGAAAGACTACCTAATTTCCTTTGAAGTTGTCTTAGGCACAATGGACGAGGCATTCATTGCCATCACAGGAAAGGAGCTTAGAGAATGATAGGGCTTGTTCAAAGGAACATGACGGTATTCTTTCGCGATAAAGCAGCTGTTTTCTTTTCGCTTATTTCTGCATTGATTGTATTTGGACTTTACGTGTTTTTTCTTGGTGACTTGTGGACGTCAAACCTTAATACCATAGCTAACGGGCGAGAGATTATGGACAGTTGGTTGACTGCGGGCCTTTTAACAGTTACTTCTTTTACCACTGCCATGGGTGCTTACGGTGTAATGGTGGAAGATAGAGTAAGAGGAATCTCTAAGGACTTCTATGCGAGTCCCGTTGGCAGGAAAGACATAGTGGGAGGTTATGTGCTGTCAGCGTTTATTACCGGACTCATCATAAGTGTTATTACGTTGTTACTAGGAGAGGTTTACATTGTGTCCAACGGAGGTAAATGGTTGGATGTTTTCTCTTTCGCAAAGGTCATTGGTGTTTTGATAATCACTTCACTCATGAATAACAGTTTGCTCTTTGTACTTGTATCGTTCTTTTCCACTCCTGTGTCATTTTCAGCTGCAAGTACCGTGGTAGGGACCTTGATCGGTTTTCTTACTGGCGTTTACGTTCCTACTGGTGTGCTATCCAGTTCTATGCAGTGGGTGATAAAGTTGTTTCCAGTTTCTCATGCGGGAGCTTTGTTACGCCAAATAGTCATGGATAAACCCATGTCAAGAGGATTTAGCGGAGTTCCTGCGAAGCAGGTAGTTCAGGTTAAGGAAACCCTTGGAGTGGTATTTACTTTTGAAAACCGCCTCTTGCAGCCTTGGATGCATGTGCTGATCATTTTAGGAACTGCCGTTGTCTTTTTTCTACTTGGAGTGTTTATAGTTTCTAGGAATAGGGATTTTTCTAAATAAGAAGGGTAAAGAAATACTGTGGTGGAGATGACCGGATTCGAACCGGCGACCTCTTGCTTGCGAAGCAAGCGCTCTCCCACTGAGCTACATCCCCACGTATTCTATTTTACCTTATTGCTTAGGTTTTTTCATAGGGAGCACGGTGGAAAACGCTAGAAATGCCTTACTTGACATAACTAACAGCCATAAGATATAATGAAAAAGACCCCAAGCAGGGGTGGCGGAATAGGAAGACGCGCAGGATTGAGGGTCCTGTGGTTGTTGAGACCGTGCGGGTTCAAGTCCCGCCCCCTGCACCATGGTGGGCGGTTAGCTCAGTGGTAGAGCGCTTGCCTT
>DUSQ01000042.1 GCA_012842545.1 Coprothermobacter sp. | reverse complement strand
GGTGGGGGTGCTTTAACTCCAAAACTTGATGAGTTCTTAGCGCAAGCGCTGGAAATACCGAATGAAATGGTTCACGTGGCTAAACTGCAGGCAAAAGGAGAGTTAAGCAAACCGGCATGGGCAGTCGCCCTGGGGCTAGCTAGTTTGCACCCCAGAAGAAATGTGCTCCACGTATTGGTTGAAGATCGCTTAGCTTGTTTTCTTACTAACGAACACCCAACAGTTGCCAGTGCATTATCACGTGCAGGTACAGACCTAAATGCTTTAAGACGACGCGACTCTCGTACGATAACTATAAATGTGGGTTCTCAACCGCAAGAATTCATTGCGTATGAGGAAAACGAGATATATCCACATATTAATGGAGTACCAGCCTCCTGGGAAACATTCCTAAACGACGGAGATGTTGTACGTTTCCAGGTGGGTGACAGAAAATTAAAGCTTGATTTGTACGTAATTGTTGAGGACAGTATGAGACAAAAGGTACCCTTGTCGCTGGTAGACGAAGAAGGACGTATTGTAACCGAGCCTGAGGAAAAAAAGGCTTACAGGCTGTTCCCAGGCACCAAGCAAGAACTTGAAGATCTACTCTCACGCAAAGAGCGCAAATTGGTGCGCCTGAAAGGGCCATCTTTAGTACAGCCAGGTAGCCTATATAAGAATATCGATTACACCTTTGTAACAGTGAATGTCAACGAGAAAAGTAGCCTTCAAGTGCCCGTCGACGAAAAAGAGACTGTAGCAGAGTTGTTAGCATTTCTTTTAGATAAAGGGCTTTTAGAATCTAAATCCATGTTTATAACTGACGGCCACCGAGAAATAGGATACTCAGAACCAGTAGCTCAATTCATGCAAATTCTTATCGTCTACGATAAAATCCGTGGCTGATCAAAGACAGACCGTATTTTCCAGGGTCAAAAATAATCTCTGATGCTCCCACAAAAAGAAGACCACCAGGTCTGAGAGCGTTAGCGAAACGCTGCCAAAGATATTCATGAACATCGTGCCCAAAATAAATGACCACATTCCGGCACAGAATCAAATCCATCTCCGACTCGGGGAATTCATCCTGAAGCAGATTGTGCTGCTCAAACCGAACTAGATCCTTTAACCGAGGATGTACATGGTAATTTCCATCCTCTTCAATGAGGTATTTCCTATAGGGCTCTGGCACGTTCTTTATTTCGTTTTGCGTGTAAACACCAACTCTTGCTTTTTCCAAGGCTCCTTTGTCAAAATCTGTGGCCCAAATGGTTTCGTGAAGCACTCTGTGTTCTAAAAAAACCATGGCCAGCGAGTAAGGTTCACAACCGATGCTGCCGCCAGCAGACCAGCTTCTTATTCGTCTAGGAAAAAAGGACTTTAATAGTTCTGTCAGTTTATCCCAGAAAGGAGGGTCTCTGAAAAACTCAGTAACGTTTATGGTGAGTTTATCCAAGAATTCTTGAAACAATGCGTCATCCTCAACCAAAAGTTCTCCAAGTTCCTCAATTGAGTTTATTTTGTTCAACCCCATAAAATAGGTGATTCTTCTACTGAGAGTGCTCCTGCTATAACCAGACAGATTCAAATCGCGGTGCCTTAGTAACAAATTAACAAGTGGCTCAAGATCTATTTCCATGTTGTTATGATCTCCTCAACGCGGTAAGGCAAAGATTCTAAGTGATCAACAGCATCTGCAAGTCCGTTTTTTACCACTTCACCAGGCATTCCCCAGACCACAG
>DUSQ01000041.1 GCA_012842545.1 Coprothermobacter sp. | reverse complement strand
GCCAGTCTCATTGCAGAAGTGGTTGCAGAGCCCACTAATGAGCACAGTGCCATTATAAAGGTGCTGGACGCTCTGGATACGATTTTTGCTGGTTTTGATATGGGTTTTGTTCCATCGGGGTCATCCGATCCCATGGGTCTGAAGGGCTTAGCTTTTGACATACTTGATTTGATTAGTAAGTTTTTCCCTGAGAGATCGTTGAAAGATTTGATTTTTGGCGCAGCGTCCATTTTGAATAAAGAAAACCTCGTGGATTCGTTGAAAGAGTTCTTCCTGGATCGATTGGATAGCTGGGTTGAGTGCAAGGAGATCAGGGTTAAGAATGCTATCATGGATAGGGCTTTGGATAAGCCCCTGGGCGTGTTTCCCATCATGGTGGAAGTGCTGGAGCAGTTCTGGACTGGCACCATGGTGCAGAACATTGCTTTGGCACACAGGAGAATTCGGAACATAATCAGGAATCAAGAAGCTGGTACAAGTTTCGATCCTGAGTTGGCATCGGAAAATGATTTAAAACTGCACGAGAGCTTTCTTAACAATGGCATAAGAATAGACTCTTTAAACGCGGTGACTAAAGATGGTTTAATGAAGGTGCTGGAATACTTAGCTGCCTTAAGTGATGACGTGCACGAGTATTTCGATAAGGAACTGGTAATGGCGGAAGACTTTAAGGTGCGTCAAAACAGAGTTGCGTTGCTTTCGGCCGTAGATAATCTGTTCAGCAGATTTGCATATTTCGGCGACTTAGTCTTGTAATAACAGGAGGGTGAACAATGGCAAAGAGAATTTACTTTTTTGATGATCCAGAACCAGTAGGCAGAGAGCTTCTGGGAGGAAAAGGTGCAGGACTGGCAGAGATGACACGGATTGGCTTGCCCGTACCTTTTGGTTTCACCATTACCACGGAGGTTTGCAGAGAGTACTATCGTTTAGGCGAAAAGCTACCTGATGGGCTTAAAGAAGAAGTTGTGGAGAGCATGCACAAACTTGAGGAGAAAACAGGTAAAAAGTTCGGTGACCCAAATAACCCTCTTCTGGTCAGTGTACGTTCTGGTGCACGGGTATCCATGCCTGGTATGATGGACACCATTCTGAACTTGGGCTTGAATGACGAAACTGTGACAGGTCTGGCACGCCTAACAAATAACGAGAGATTCGGCTGGGACAGTTACAGGCGCTTCATTACCATGTTTTCAGACGTGGTGCTGGGTATTTCCAAAGACGAGTTTGAAAAGGTACTTGATGAGATAAAGGAAAAGGAGCAGGTAAAGTACGACGCTGAGGTTTCTGCAGAGGGCCTAAAAGAAGTTGCTTTGAAGAGCAAAGAATTAGTCCAGAAAATTACTGGGAAACCCTTCCCCACGGATGTGTGGGAGCAGCTTTTCATGGCTATTGAGGCAGTATTCAGGTCATGGAATAATCCTCGCGCCATACTTTATAGGCAACTTAACAACATACCTGATGAATGGGGAACTGCAGTGAACATTGTTCAGATGGTATTTGGCAATATGGGCGATGACAGTGGAACTGGTGTGGCTTTTACGAGGAACCCGGCCACTGGAGAAAAAGAGCTTTATGGTGAATACCTAACGAACGCTCAAGGTGAAGACGTAGTTGCTGGCATTCGCACTCCAAAGCCCATAAAGGAGATGGCACAAGAATGGCCTGATACCTATGCTGAGCTAACGCAAGTAGCTGCGCTTCTTGAAAAGCACTTCAAAGACATGCAGGACATGGAGTTCACAGTGGAGAAAGGCAAGCTTTACATGTTGCAGACTCGCAGTGGTAAACGCACAGCTCAGGCTGCAGTGACCATAGCGGTGGACATGGTGCACGAAGGGCTTATTGACAAGGAAACTGCTGTTCTTCGGGTTAGTCCCGATGACGTAAACCATTTATTGCATAAGCGTATTGACCCCACAGCAAAAGGAAAACCCATTGCAGTAGGCTTGGCAGCATCACCAGGAGCAGCTGTGGGAGCTTTGGTGTTTAGTGCTGAAGAAGCTGTAGCGGAGGCTAGTGCGGGTAAGAGTGTTATTTTGTGCAGGCCGGAGACCACGCCGGACGACTTGCATGGCATGGTGGCAGCTCAAGGAATTTTGACCACTCGGGGTGGCATGACCAGTCACGCAGCTGTTATAGCCCGAGGTATGGGTAAGCCCGCTGTTACAGGTACGGAATCACTAAAACTTGATCTGGATAATGGCATAGTTACAGCACCCGGTGGCGTGACTATTAAGAGAGGCGATGTGGTTACCCTGGATGGTAGCACGGGTGAAGTGTTCTTGGGTGCCTTGCCTTTGGTTGAACCCGAGGTTAGCGCCCATTTCGAGGAACTGCTAAGCTGGGCGGATGAGTTCAGAAGGCTGGGAGTAAAAGCTAATGCGGACACGCCAGAAGATGCGGCCTTGGCTCGCAAGTTTGGTGCAGAGGGTATCGGACTTACAAGAACTGAGCACATGTTCCTGGGCCATGAGCGGACTCAAATAGTTCAGGACATGATTCTTGCAGAGACCACGGAAGAAAGAATGATACCATTGCAGAAACTTTTAGAGCTCCAAAGAAGCGACTTTATTGGCATTCTCAAAGCCATGGACGGGCTTCCAGTAACCATTAGGCTATTGGATCCGCCATTGCATGAGTTCCTGCCCGAACCACACGAAGCTGCTAAAGAGCTTGAGCAAGCAAAGAGAAATGGTGCCCCAGCTGAAGAAATCGAAAGACTGGAGAGACTTTATCGGAGAACTGTGCAATTCCAAGAACATAACCCAATGATGGGTTTCAGAGGTTGCCGACTCGGCATCATTTATCCTGAAATTTACGAGATGCAGATCCGTGCAGTAGCTGAAGCTGCCGTAGAACTTAAGAAGCAGGGTTATAACCCTCGTTTCCAGATTATGCACCCCTTGGTTGGAACGGAAGAAGAAATGAAATTCCTAGCGGAGATGACTCACAAAGTAGTCAATGAAGTCCTTGGAAACAATGGCATTGAGCTGGATTACAAGGTTGGCACCATGGTGGAAGTTCCTAGGGCCGCTCTGGTGGCGGGCGATTTAGCAAAGCATGCAGAATTCTTCTCTTTTGGTACCAACGACCTTACACAGCTAACTTTCGGTTATTCTCGTGACGATGCGGAAGGGAAATTCCTTGGTGCGTATGTGGAAAAGGGCATCCTTCCCGAGGATCCATTCATTAGTCTTGACAGGAGTGGCGTTGGAAGATTGTTAAAGATAGGCGTCAGTGAGGGGAGAGCTACTCGGCCTGATTTAGAAGTGGGCATATGTGGTGAACACGGAGGAGATCCAAAGTCTATTGAGTTCTGTCATCAAGTGGGCTTGGATTACGTATCTGCGTCCCCTTACCGTGTGCCACTGGCGAGGTTGGCTGCTGCTCAGGCTGCTCTTAAAGAGAAACACGGCGAAATTTTCAAGGATAAATAGAAACACCAGAGATAGTCTGGTTTTGAAAGGAGTCACCCCGCTTGGGTGGCTCCTTTTTGTTTCAATCACGAATTTATTATGGACGACTGTAGGTAACTGTTCCTGAGGATAGATCAACTTCCAAGTAGGTTATGAGTTCCACGTTGTTAAAGATGTTTACCAGCGGCACATACAACGTCTCATTTACACAAAACGGCGCTTGTATGGTACTGCCCCAGGCAACAGCTTTCTGCAAATAGTTGTTAATTTCTGCTGTTAAGTCTTTGTCTTCTAAAATGAGTATTTTTCCTGTGTGTTCTAAGTTATCAACGTAATAAACGGCATACTTTCCAGCTACGCTGCTCACTGAGATCACGTCACCAGGCACAATAAAAGAGTTTACAACGCCTTTGTGGACAGCAGATATGTCAAGTAGGAGTAAAACGCTGTTCTTTCCACCATATACAACCAAAAGTTTCTCCTCATCTGCTTGTACCAGTATGGCGCTGGTCATTTTGTTTTCGAGTGTGCCCACGGAACTGGATGTCATTGTGGGCAAAGAGAGAAGCCTGTCCAAACCAGCTAATGTGGTAAGTGAGCCCTGTGAGTCTTCTTTTACGAGTTTGTCATCGGTGATTACATAATACTGTGCTTCTTCATCTTTCACATTTCTGGGCTGGAGTGAACTACTGGTCATGTCCAAAAAGAACTGCAGTGACCAATTGCATTGAGATGGCTGCTCTGGGTACCGTTCGGTAAGGTTCATGTTTACCGACCAAAGTTTTGATGACATGGGTGTTACTTGGAACTGCAAGTCTCTCAACGTGGTGTTTTTTGGCACGTTTTGTTGTTCGCATGGGGAACTTATGGTCTTGTTTGTGCGAGGGGTTACAAAACCCACGTCATCAGCTTGCAGTGCGAATCCCAACGCTTTTATCCAGGCTAATGGGTCTTGGGATCGGCTTGTCGTTATTCTGTTTACCTTAATGCCGTTGTCAGTTTGTGTAGCAACGTACAAAATGTTCCCATCATTGGGAGACCACCAGATGTCTTGTACAAACCCTACGGAGTGAGGGAGTTCATAAGCTATGGTCATGGACTGCGTTTCCTCGTCATAAACGTACACGCGCGTCAATGCTCCAAGTTCAGTTGTAAAAGCAACTAACGGCGCTTTCTTTGAGCAGGAAAGGTTTAGGACGGTGCCTTTAGAAATGTCTTTTTCTTCGCGGGTGATAATGTCATAAACCTGTAGTCCGTTCTCAGTTTGAGTGTAGGAGAAAGGAGAAAAATAAATTTTAGAGCCACTGGCGTTTAAGCAAGCTCTACCAGTAGCGGGAATGACTCTTTCCAATCGACCACTTGGTACGGACAAAAGGTAGGTTCCGTAAACAGTGTCCGATTCCCTCACATACGGGATGGGAAACAGACTAAAAAGCAGCACATCGTTATCTGAACTTAAATCCAGGCTGTAAACTACTGACACGCTTTCATAATTTAAGAGCGGCTGTGACAATGAGTTCCCTTGATCTTGTTCCAGCAGATAAATTTGACCCAGGTTTGTGGAAACAGCTGCTCTTGTATTTCCTTGATACGTATTCGCTGTGAACAGTGAAACGTTCTTCATAAGCAGTGTGGAGGTCTTTGTGTGAAGATCAGTGGAAACAAGTTCACCACCTTTGGAAAGCTGCAGTAAGAGATTGTCAGACCACCATACTTGGGATACGTCATCGGTTAGGACCCCTGTATGCCTAAAATCAGTAAAAGCAAGCACAAGTTTGCTTTTCTTCCCCACAGTCAAAGCGTATAACGCGATTAATACTAGGAGAATGGCCACACACGCTAAAATCTTTTTAACACTGAACTTTTTCATTTATTCTATGTTACCCCATGTGATAAAGAAGATTGCTTACCACAGGCTTGTTTTTATGTGGAACCTGCTGACTATTGTGATAATCTTATATGTGGTGTGACTGTGGTCATGAAAAGGCACACACACAGTACATAACTGCGGGACTTAAGTAAGGAGTTGAACGCCAAATGACTAAGGTAGTTTATCCTGGTACTTTCGACCCGATAACCAAAGGGCACTTGGATATTCTTGTTAGGGCTGCTCAAGTTTTTGACGAGGTTACGCTTTTGGTATTGAGTAATCTGCAGAAGAAATCGTTGTTTTCCTTGGAAGAGCGTGTGATGTTAGCAAGGTCAGCCATTGAAGAAAGTGGTGCTCCGCGTAACATCGTTGTGGACAGCTATGAAGGTGTCACAGTCCATTATTTGGAAGAGCACGGTATAAGGCTCATTATTAGGGGATTGCGAGCCGTCAGTGATTATGAGTACGAGATACAGCTATTCTTGGCTAACAAGTACTTAAACGCACAGGTGGAAACGGTGTTAATGCCTACCAGCCTTCGTTACCAGTTTGTCTCTTCCAGTTTGGTAAAAGAAATGGTTAGTTTTGGTCTGGATGTTTCTGAATTTGTAACGCCCACGGTGGAAAAGGCGTTAAAAGAAAAATTGGAGGTGAAATAATGAAAATCCTGGTGCTCAATGCTGGAAGTAGCTCCTTGAAGTTCCAACTCTTCAACATGGAAGATGAATCGGTTATGGCCAAAGGGATCGTGGAAAGAATCGGTTTGGATAAGCCTTTTCTCAACTACACTAAAGGTTCAGACAAAATGAAGTTTGACAGAGAGGAACCCATTACTCACAAAGATGCTCTACAGTGGGTATTGGACACGCTTACATCAAGCCAATATGGGGTGATTAGTTCCCTGCAGGAAATCGGTGCTGTGGGGCACCGAGTTGTTCATGGTGGAGAGGAATTCTCTGGTTCTGTGCTAATTACGGAAGAAGTTATCGAAGCTTTGGAAAGAAACAAGAATTTAGCTCCACTGCACAATCCGCCCAACCTTACCGGTATTTATGCCACAAAAGCTGTATTACCAGAGGTCCCCATGGTGGGCGTTTTTGACACCGCATTTCATTCAACCATGCCTGAGAGAGCTTACCTTTACGCGTTGCCCATCGAGTTCTATGAGAAATACAAAGTAAGACGTTATGGCTTTCATGGAACCAGTCATCGCTACGTTGCCATGGAAGCTGCCAGCAGGTTGGGTAAAGATTTGTCTGAACTTCGTATTATTAGTGCTCACTTGGGTAATGGAGCTTCTGTTTGCGCTATTCAGGGTGGAAAATCCATTGATACGTCCATGGGCTTCACTCCCTTGGAAGGACTAGTCATGGGAACGCGTTCAGGAGATTTGGATCCTGCCATTCCCATTTGGATGATGCGTGAACTGGGTATGTCGTTTGATGAAGTAGACAACCTCTTGAATAAGAAGAGTGGCATTTTTGGTTTAGTCCGTGGTAGAAGTTTTGACATGCGAGACATTGAAGATTGGATGGCAGCAGGTGATGAGGATGCGAGGAAGGCCATGGAAGTTTATTGTTATCGTCTTAAAAAGTACATAGGCTCTTATGCTGCTGCTATGGGTGGATTGGACGTGCTCATTTTCACAGCAGGTGTGGGTGAGAATTCACCCATTGTTCGTGAAATGGTTTGCGATGGCTTGGAGTTTCTGGGCATAAAGTTGGACAAGGAGAGGAACAACACTCGGGGAGATGCCATAATAAGCGCTGCGGATTCTAAGGTGGTGGTCATGTCCATTAGAACCAATGAGGAGCTCATGATTGCCCGCGATACTTACGAGATTGTGAGGGGATTAAAATAGACGAAACAATAACTATTGACTTGAACGCTGTAAGGCGCGAAAAGGGTTATAAAAAACTGGATCTGTCCTCCCTGGAGGATAATCTGCAACTTCCTTACGAGATAAGGAACTTAAAAGGAACGCTGGAAGTGGAGCAGTGGGAGTTTACCAAATTTGACGTCATAGTGGATGGGTCAGTGGATGTGAAAGTTCCCTGTGATCGCTGTGGCGAAATGTTTTGGCAGCACGTGGAACTTGAAAATGAAGAGATCTTCATTATTGGGCGTGAACCGGTCCCTACAGGCGAGGAAAAGAAACTTTCAGAAGAGGACATTTCAACTTTTTATACTCCGAACGGTCAAGTGAATGTGATAGAATTGTTGAGCGAATACATTTTGAGTGGTTTACCAACAAAGCTTATTTGCAGGGATGAGTGTCCCGGACCTGTAAAGCTCCTTGACGAGCTGGGGTTTGTTGAACTCATACTGGATGAAGGAGGGAAATAATACATGGGTGCACCAAAGAAGAAACCGACGCGTATGAAGAGAGATCAGAGAAGAGCTCATTTTAAGGCTACGGTACCGAATTTGATTGAATGTCCACATTGTCACGAACTCATACCATCTCACACGGTTTGTCCTAATTGTGGTTGGTATGGTGGAGAAGAAAAAATAAAGATTGAGAAAGAAGAGAAAGGCTAATTAAGAAATGAAGATCGCCCTTGATCTCATGGGCGCAGATCAACCTCCGGGTGTTCTACTGGAGGGTGTGTACCGCTACGCTCGTGATCACCGTGATGAGGATGAGCTTTTCATCTTGGTTTCAAAAGGCGAAATAGTAAGAGATTCAAGCAGCGTCACAGTGGTCCAGTGCGATGAAGTGGTTCATCAAGAGGACGAACCCACCGTAGTGCTGAAGAAACGAAATAGTAGCATGTGTAAAGGCTTAGAAATGGTTGCTGATGGAACGGTGGAAGGCCTCATAAGTTTTGGTAATACGGGAGCGTTGGTCATAGGTGGCGTTGCTTATGTCAAAAGGCTGGAAGCTCATATCCGGCCAGCTATTTGTATTGCCATGCCTTCTGTGCAGGGTTCCACATGGGTATTGGTGGATGCTGGAGCAAATGCTGATGTGGACCCTGCTGACCTTCTGGACTTTGCAGCTTTCGGATGTGCCTATTACAAATCACTGGAAGGCCACTTGCCTGAGTCTGTAGCCATTCTCAATGTGGGAAAAGAAAAGCATAAAGGCTCGAAACTCATTCAGGAAGCGGCTCAACTCATGGCTGACATGCCCGAGTTTACGGGCTTTGTAGAACCTGATCAGCTCCTTTTACCAGCCGTTAACGTGGTGGTAACATGGGGGCTTCTCGGGAATGTCTTTCTTAAAACTGCTGAGGGTGTACTGGATGTGGTAAAACAAACACT
This sequence comes from Coprothermobacter sp., assembly GCA_012842545.1. Classification (GTDB taxonomy): domain Bacteria; phylum Coprothermobacterota; class Coprothermobacteria; order Coprothermobacterales; family Coprothermobacteraceae; genus Coprothermobacter. Next base: position 21,399 of record DUSQ01000041.1, on the reverse strand, counting down.
TAAAGGTGTCAGCCAAAAGGGTATTAAGGAGAAGGTCGGGTTGGGTTTGGTTAAAGGGAGCTTGGATCAATCTTTCAAGAAGTTTGATTACAGAACCTATGGGGTCAGTCCCATTCTGGGTTTGAAGGGCAATGTACTCAAAGGGCATGGTAAAAGTGACCCCGAGGCTGTATATAACGCTCTACATACTGGTAAATTACTTATGGAACGAAATACCATTGGATCAGTGAAGGAGGAACTAGTAAGGTGGAGAGAGAAAAGATCTTCCAGGAGCTAAAGAACATTCTCAAAGATACGGTTACCGTAGAAGAGGAAGAGATCACCATGGAGTCGGACCTGGTGAATGACCTTAACTTAGATAGTTTGGATTTGGTTGACCTTGCTCTGAGTGTGGAGCAGGTTTTTGGGTTTGAATTTAGTGATGAACAGCTTCAGCAAATAAAAACGGTCAAAGATGTGGTGGATATAATCGAGTCAAATCTCTATACTAAATGAAGGTTTACCCGATCTTTCTTTCTAACGCTGGTTGCTCGAGCCGTTGTGTTTTTTGTAATCAGCGGGCTGCAGAGCGTATAAAACCCTGGGAGCAAAGTGTTCAAGAAGCGTTTAATTACATTCAACGAAGTAATTTGGTGTATGACGAGATAGCTTTTTACGGCGGTACTCCAACGAGTTCCGAAAAGCTTTTAAAGAAAATACTCGAACCATTTCTGATTTTTCTTCGGAGTGGAAAAGCAAAAGGGCTTAGGGTTTCTACCCGACCAGACCAAATAAACGAGCAAATAGTTCAGATTTTGTCTGATCATGGTGTAACCACGGTGGAAATTGGCGTAGAGAGTTTCTCCGATGAGGTCTTAGAGATGTCTGGGCGTGGTCATTCGGTCTCCGATGTTCTGCATGCGCACGAGCTTCTAAAGGGGAAGTTTAAAGAGGTTTTTCAACTCATGGTCGGTCTACCTGGTGAAAATGACTGCCTCCGGGAAAAAACCATTTCTCAGACGGTGTCTCTAAAGCCTTGGGGAGTGAGATATTTCCCAACGTTGGTTTTACGAGGTACTGAGCTGGAAAGGATGTATGTGGATGGGAGCTACAAGCCACTAACCATGGAGGAAGCACTTTACTGGAGTCGCAAAGCATACTGCAGTTTTAGGAATGCTGGTATTGCGGTCTTGCAGATAGGGCTCCACAGTTCAGAATTTTTATCAGACGAACTGGTGGCAGGTCCCTACTGTGGCAATTTTGGAGAATTAGTTAGGGGCGTGATGTGAAATGGGCCTTTTAGATGGTTTTAAAGCGTTCTTTCATCAAACAGTACTGAAAATGCAAGGTAAAGCTCTTACTCCTGAGCAAGAGGAGGAGCTCCTCTCAAAACTCATCATGGCTGATTTCAGTTTGAAGAAGGCTCAGGCACTTTTGGAGCAAATTAAGGAGAAAGGCAATAATGTGGACGTCATAAAAGAGGTCCTTTTGAACGAAGCGCCACCTTTTGAACCACTCAGAGATAACAGTGTGCCCTCTGTGTTCTTTGTCATTGGTGTGAACGGTGTTGGAAAAACTACCACAGTGGCAAAACTGGCTCACATGTATGCGAAACGAGGCAAGAACGTTGTAGTTGTGGGTGCTGATACTTTTAGGGCGGCTGCTCAGGATCAATTGAGTACACTGGTGAATCAAATGCCTGTTAATTACGTTGGTGGAGAACGTGGTTCCGACAGCGGTTCCATTCTTTACAAGGCTCTCTCAGAAAACCCCGAAGCGTCTGTTTTCTTGGTAGACACCGCTGGGCGAATCCATACTTCAAGGGCTCTCATTGATGAGTTGAGTAAACTAATAAAGGTTAGCAAGAAATTCTCTGCCGAGTTTCCTCAGGAAGTGCTCCTGGTATTGGACGGTACGCAGGGCATTCAGGGGTACCGTCAAGCCATTTCGTTTGTCCAGGGTGCACCCATAACGGGTTTAGTATTAACCAAAATGGACAGTACGGCAAAGGGTGGAATGATTTTCTCCATCTGGGATGAGCTAAAAATTCCGGTTAAACTAGTTTGTTTCGGTCAGCAGCTCGATGACATTGATTTTTACACCCCAGAAAAGGTTGTCGATGCCATACTTGGTAACAACGGTGGTGGCAACAGTGACTGAGCAATCAGTGGAAACTGTCATGCTTAGGGCTGTTAGACTTGCGCTTGACGAAATAGGGGAATACTGGTACAACACAGTTCCGTGGGAACCCAAAGGTGTGGATGATCGCGTAACGTTCCTGGACAAACAGATTGAAAAGAAAGTTCAAGCCTTTCTGCAAGAATACAGCAGTTTCGGTTTCATGGGCGAAGAATACGGACTGAAAAATGGTGGTGAGCGTCTGTGGGTATTGGATCCCATAGATGGCACAGTGAACTTCACAGTTCGCCTTCCCTTGGTTGGGGTTTCACTGGCGCTAATGGAAGGGGACAAGGCTGTGTTGGGAGCAGTAGGAGAAGCAGTTACTAAACGCATCTACTGGTCTGATGGGGAACATCTGTTCTTGAATAACGGCGTTGTTAAAAACACCAGACGAGTGGATTCTTTGGGGGAAGCGTTTGTGGGTCTTGGGACGCCTAGGAAAGATGATCCCTATGCTGCTGGCTACGGTGAGTTCCTAGCAGCTGTTCAAAAGAAGGCAATGCGCTTAAGGATGCTGGGCTCGGCTGCGCTGGGCTTAACCTATGTTGCTTCAGGTGCTTTGGATGTGTTTCTCCTACCGCGTTTTGAACTGTGGGATGTGGCTGCCGGAAAGCTGTTGGTGGAAGTGTCTGGTGGCACGTGCTGGCAGGAAGGTCCAAATGCTGTTCTCATAGCAGCACGCAATGAAGTGCTGCTAGAGGAGATTAAACAGATTTGGTATGGTATAAACTGCAAATAGCCTGACTTTTATGCCATTTGACGACACGGTTGGAGATCTGTAACCGTCTCCAGTTCCAGCCAAGTGTTGGGCACCATGTTGGATGTCGTGAAAAGAGGTGAGTAGGGACCCATGGAAAAAGAAATCAGTAAGGCAAGGACACTTGGGCAGATTGGTGCCATTCTATCTTTGCTATACTTCATTCCCGTAGTAGGGTGGGCTTTTGCTTTAGCAGGCATGGTTTTGCTTTACCTTAGTATGGAGGACTTAGTAAGGTCAACGAGCTATGAAGGAGCAGAAAAACGTCTTCTGACCGCGGTCATCATTGAGATTGTGTCATGGGTGGCTTTTATTGTCGTTTTCTTTTTAGGCTTGGTGGCTATTAGGAGGGCAATGGTTTCGCCTGCACCCGGAAATGCTTGCTATGGAGAAGGTGGACCTTATTTGGAACTACCATTCTTTGGGCTGGTGTGCATGGCCGAACTCCCCAATTGGGGTGTCATACTTATGTCATTAGCTATTCCTTACGTATTAAACATCATAGCTGGTTTGATGTACCGAGATGCCTTCTCGCAAGTGGGAGATTTGACCGGCGTTTCTGAATTCCACACGGCTGGTAACCTCATCATGTGGGGGCGCATACTAAGTATTGTCCTGGTTGGTTTCATCGTTGACTTTGTTGGTCGTGTGGTGCTGAGTGTGTCGTTTTTTAGCATGCCCGAGTCTTTGCCGTTACCGGGAGCAAAGCCTGGTGATAGCCATGTGAATAACTCTGAAAACGATGGGGTTTAAAAGGAAAGACATTTTATGAGATGCTTTGGAGAAGACACACTGTCATGATAAAATAATTCTGTTGTTTGGTTCTGCGTGTTGGGGGATCGTCTAATGGGCAGGACACAGGACTTTGGATCCTGTAGTGGTGGTTCGAGTCCACCTCCCCCAGCCATTAGGATCTGTCGGGTTGGGTAAAAGCATTTTCAAAGCAAGGACATTAGGTGAAATTGGTTCTATTCTGTACGTGATCAGTTTGGTTTTCCCAAATCTGTTTCTTTTAATCGGTGCTCTGATATTGCTTCTTCTGTCGGTTATGGAAACACATTTATTATCGCCATTATATACAGAAACATTTACAAAAACATCGGAAAACTAACTGGTGTTTCTAACTTTGAGCGATCGGCAAGTTGGATTTTCTGGGGAAGGATTCTTGGTATTGTCCTCGTGGGGTTTGTAGTGGACCTTGTTGGCAGGATTATGTTAACGGTGAGTTTCTTCCATTTACCAGATACCCTGCCCGGTTGGGAAGAACCCACTAAGGTGGCAAACGAGTAAGTACATGTTTTTAATTGTGGCGCTCGTAATTACGTACGGTTTTGAAACGATTTTTTTAAGAGGCTTTCTTGACAGGTATCTGTATTTCAGTAAGAAACTCCTCTGGTATGCGTGTTTCGTGTATGTCAATGCGGTAAAACTCTATTGGAGATCCGGCCACTGCGTAACCCTGCGCTTCGATGAAACGAATTAGCTCCGTGATATGTGTTTTGTTGTTAGTATAAGGGCCTTTGTATGCCACTGTTGCGTAAGTGCCAGCAGGAAACTTTATGTCGCCTTCGCGTCCTTCAGGCAATACCGTGAATACTGCCTCGTACTGATTAAACACGTTATGTTTTATGCTCTCAAAGTCATAAATGGCTCCAATCCTGGGGTTGCCTAAAATGTAGAATTCCTCTTCGCGGTCTCTTTGAAGTTTTCTTACAAGGAAGTCAAATTCCTCATCTCTGGTAATCCTTTCATGCAAGATTAATGCCGTTCTTTCATTAAAATGGGCCATGTCAGGTGTATCGAGTTTTTCGTGTTCAAGTAGTTTTTCAATGTCTTCTAAACGCTTCAGTATATCGCTTTTGAAGGCTTGAAGCTGTTCAATCGTCGACTCTATTATGGTCACTTCTTCTTTGAGAATTTCCGTAGTGCTATGGAGAGACCTCCCTTCAATGTACTGCTTTATTTTCTCCATGGGGAATCCCAAGGCTCTAAGCTCCTTAATGGTGTTAAGTTTCCAAATATCGGTCAACGTGTAAAGCCGGTAATTGTTTTCACCACGCATGGGTTTTAGCAAGCCAATTTCTTCGTAGTACATCAAAGAATCTCTTCCGATGCCGTACAATTTGGAGATTTCTCCTATGGTGTAGTACTTGTTTGCCAATGTTACATCCTCCCATATGGCTATTGACCTTGGTATTATACCAGGGTTTAGAGTGTTTACATATGGCGAAGAACACTCCACTAAACAAACAATTCCTTAAATTCGTTTGGCCTTCTGTGCTTTCTATGTGGGTTTATTCACTTTACACCATGGTAGATGGCATATTCGTTGGCCATGGCGTTGGTCCTGACGCCATTGCCGCTGTGAATGTGGTTATGCCATTTGTAAATGTGATTTTTTCCATCGGGGTAGTGTTTGCCACCGGTGCTTCAACCATCATTTCTATGTCTTTAGGTATGGGGGACACTGACGGAGCTCACAGATTGTTCAGTATGATGTCTTGCGTGGTTGTTGCCATAGGAATCTTCATTGCTGTGGTATCACTACCAAACTTGCCACGGCTGGTTAAGGTTTTAGGTGCAACTCCGGAAATAATGGATTATTCGGTTGATTACCTAAGGATTGTCGTATTATTTGGGGTTTTCCTCATGTTTTCCTACTATTTGGAGATCGTTGTAAAGACAGACGGCTTCCCGCACCTGGCCATAATTGGTGCGGTGCTTTCTGGCCTGACTAATGTGGTGCTGGACTACCTCTTCATCATGCGCTTTGGTTGGGGTGTAAAAGGTGCTGCCATTGCCACAGGCATTGCCCAGGTTCTTGGCACTTTGTTCTATCTGAAGCATTTCATTAGGGGGAATTCTCATCTGCGTTTCACGGCTTTTCACGTGAATTGGCAAGCGCTCTGGCGAGTTTGCGGCATTGGTTTCTCAGCTGGTATAACTGAAGTGTCCACTGGCTTGGTTATTCTCATGTTCAACAAGGTTGTGTTTAAAGCGGTGGGTGAAAGCGGACTTATCACATATGGGGTGATTTCCTACGTGAAGCAGTTGGTCTTCATGACTGTTGTGGGTATCGGTCAGGGTATACAGCCGCTTATCAGTTTCTACCATGGTAGAAGAGATGATCGTGCTGTTAATTACTTGCTTTACTTAGGTGCTGCGACTGTGAGTTTTGTGGGATTGCTTTCTTTCGCATCGTGTATGATCTTTGCGCCAGCAGTTGTTGCTGCGTTTTTCAAGAAATCGTCGGATGTGAACTCTTTTACTTACACCGTTAATGCCTTGAGGATGTTTTCCACCTCATTTTTGCTTGTGGGTTACAATGTTCTTTTGTCTTCCTACTTCACTGCTGTGGCACAGGTCAAAGAGAGCATTGTTGTTACCATTCTCAGAGGCATTGTGGCAGTCTGCGTGTTTCTTTTGCTCATGACCGCATTGTTTGGTGACAAAGGTATTTGGTATGCAGAGCTTGTATCTGAAACGGTAACCCTTTTAATGGGGCTTTCTCTTTTAAATAAGCAGATCAAAGTGGGGGAGTTTCAAAAATAAGTTTTAGGCAGAAGTGCGTTTCACGGTCCTCACAAAGTGAAAGAACAAGAAGTCTTGGCGCATAACAAACTCAGGCTCAAAACATTAAAACGCTTCTCCTATATTAAAACCGCCAAGCAAAACCGGGGACCTAAATGGTCCCCGTTTTCATTTTTTTCGTTGTTCAGTTTACGTATTCAGTTTTACCCGCACTTGCTGTAGCCACAATTTGGACACATGAGGCATCCTTCGGCGCTAACCATGGGAGCACCACACACAGGACAAAGTGTTAAGCCCATGCTGTTCAGAAGTTCCTGTACACGTTCATCTCCATAAACCGCTTTCATGGCATCCACTTGCTCCTTATCCAACTTAGGAGCTTTAGCGGCTTTGGAGCTTTGGCTCAGTTCTTCCGTGCTCAGGGAAAAGGATGTGGCACTTTTTAGTCCGTTTCCTAAAATGTTCAATCCCTTGCTCACAGCTTCCTTTAATGCCAGTGCAATGCCGTGAGCATTGCTCCTGAGTCCTTCGGGCGAGAATTTGTAGCTGACTGGGTCCACGGGCTGTACCAGTTGATCCACAATCTCGTCAAGCGGTATGCCATACTGCAGGGCAATGGATACAAGCCTCGCTATGGCTTCTAATTCGGCCGGAGCCACTGATCCACTTGCGTTTGTGAACACTTCTATGGGGCGCCCGTTTTCATCCACATTTACAGTCACATACAACGTACCAGTACCCGTCTTGAATTTCTTTGTGAAACCAGTAAGTACCTCGGGCCGCTTTGGGAATATCCTTTTGGGTGCTGCCTCCGTGGTATCAACCACGGAACTTTCCTTAGCTGGCGTGGAAGGAACATTTAGCACCTGGAGTTCCAGTGATTTGTCTCTGTACACTGTTATGGACTTTGTTCCCAGTTCATAAGCCATGAGGTAAACTTTCTCAACATCTTCCACTGTGGCTTCATAGGGCAAATTAACGGTTTTAGAAATGGAACTGTCGATATTTTCCTGCCAAGCTGCCTGCATGCGCACGTGCCACTCTGGAGTGACTTCCATGGCTGTGGGGAAAACATTTCTTATGTCCTCTGGTAGATCTTCCAAATCACGCAATCTGCCTTCGTTTTCTATGATTCTCTGAACTAGTTCTTCACTGTACAAACCCCTCTCCTTTAACACGTCGAGCAGGGTTGACTGCACTTCTTGGAAGGTGCCTGCCGTTATCTTTCTTTCAAAAGCCAATGCAAAATATGGTTCAATTCCGCTATTCACATTAGCCAATATGGAAAGTGTGCCAGTGGGCGCTATGGTAGTCACGGCAGCGTTTCTCATGGGTATGCCAAGCTCTTTCCATTTACTTTGATCATAAAACTCAAATACGCCACGTTCCTGGGCAAGTTCTTGGGAAGCCAGGTGAGACTTCTCTTTTAAGAATGCACCCACTTTTCTTGCTTCTTCTAAAGCTTCTTCGGAGTCATATGGTATTCCCAGTAGGGACAAAGCATCAGACCAGCCCATGACACCTAAGCCAATTCTCCTGGCTTTCTTTGCGTATTGTTCTAGTTCCGGTATGGGGTAGTCGTTGGCTTCAATGACATTATCCAAGAAACGCACTGCCAACTTAATAGTACGTTGGAATTTCTCCCAGTCCCACTCATAACCGTTGTCAGTTTTCTTCAACATGTGCTTCAGGTTTATGGAGCCCAAGTTGCAGGAACCATAGGGCGGTAAGGGTTGTTCGCCGCAGGGGTTGGTTGCTTCGATCTGGCCATCATCTAAATAATCCGATTCGTTGATGCGGTCTATGAATATAATACCGGGATCCCCTGTGCGCCAAGCATTTTCTGCTATTTTGTGCATTACTTCGCGAGCACTGAGTTCTCCAACGACCTCTCCTGTGTGAGGAGCAATTAGTTTGAACGGAGTATTTTCCTTGTATGCCTTTATGAATTCTTCTGTGACAGCTACGGAAATATTGAAGTTATGAAGTGGCCCCTGTCCGCTTATATTTTCTTTCTTGGCATCAATAAACTCCAGAATGTCCGGATGGTGCACATTTAGAACTCCCATCTGTGCTCCGCGTCTTTTTCCACCTTGTGCCACCACATCCACCATGACATCATAAATGTGCATGAAAGACACCGGTCCGGAAGACTTTCCACCACTGCTCTTAACTAATGATCCTTTAGGCCTTAGACGGCTGAAAGCATATCCCACACCACCACCGGCTTGCATTATCTTAGCTGCATCCCAGAGGGTCTTAAAAATACCATCAATGCTGTCCTCGATAGGAAGCACTATGCATGCGGACATAAACCTTCTGCCTTTGTATTTTGGGTCCTTAGGTAAACCCGCATGGAATAGGGTGGGTGTATTCGGTAAAAAATCGCGCTTCCACAGTATGTCGAAGAAGTCTTGTTCCACTGAGGTGATCTGATCTGGGGTAGCTCCCCAGACGGTTTCGATTTCTGCTAGCCCGCGGGCTACGCGGTGCATAAGCTGTTCTGGTGTCTCCACAATGTTACCTTCTTCATCTCTGAGAAGATACCTTTGTTCCAGAACTCTTAATGCTGTTTCGCTCCACTCCAATTCCATGGCTTTCTAACCTCCACCCAAAATCTTTTCTAGTTCTTCGTCCAGAATGCTAGTTACTACATTCCCGTCGGCTTTACCTTTTAATTCCTGCATAAGCAAGCCCATGATCTTCCCTCGTTCCTTGATGCTGGTGGGTTGCACCTTTTCTATTTGTCTTTTTACCACTTCTCTAACTTCTTCCTCTGACATCAAAGGCGGTAGGTAAGTCTCTAAAACGGAAAGCTCTGCTTTCTCCTGCTCTAAAAGGTCAGTCCTGCCTGCTTTCTCGTACATCTCAATGGCTTCTTTGCGTTTCTTCACTTCCTGTTTAATGACCTGCAAGACATCTTCGTCCTCTGCCTCTCTCATCTTCTGTACTTCCAAGTTCTTCACGCCAGTCAACACTGACCGTACCACTTCCAATTTCACGTTATTTTTAGACTTCATGGCCTCTTTCAGGTCTTCTTGTAGTTCTTTCTTCAGGGACATGATATGTTAGAACGCCTCCTTTTACTGGAGCTGTATTATAATCCTAACACTAATGACAGATCGGGCGGATTGTGAGTTAGACAGCATGAGAAGAGGAGAAATGCGGTGACACATTACCTTTCAGTAGAGGGGCTATTCAAACTTGAAGTTCCACATGACCAACCCTTTTGGGAGGCCATAAAAGCAAAACAAGAATACAGAACACTGGTGGAAAGAGAAGGGGCAGTTGCTATTCACATGGGTGAAGACATTTTGCCCTTGCAGGCACCAGTTAAGAACGATGGTGCACTCAGGCTTGTGAGAAGGGACACTGTACTGGGGCAGCGCATTGCCGAACGTTCTTCCATGTTCGTGGTGGGTATGGCAGCACATAGGCTGTTTGGTGAGAAGTACATGGAGGTCAAGTATTCTTATGGTTCAGGTATATTTTGCAGCATGGATGAGCCGCTGAAGGACGAAGAGATAAAGGCACTGAAACAGGAAGTGCAAAAACTTATCCAAGAAGATATTCCCATTAACTGGGCTGTTCTAAATGACGGAGACGTAATTCCCAGTTCATTATTTGTCAGGGGTGCAAGCAGCCTGACAAAGTATCACAGTGTTAAACACCAGCTGTTTTACAGCGAGGGGTATGGTGAGGTTTCTTGGCTTCCTCTCTTACCCAGTACGGGCATGATAAAAGGGATAAACCTGGTGAACTATGCTCCGGGTTTCGTAGTAGTACCGGAAGACAGAGAGTTCGAGGAAATACCGAAGCTGTTTCAGGCGTTTTTCGAATACGACCAGTGGCTCAAGGTGCTTGGAATAAGCGATGTGGGCGACATAAATGCTTTAGCTCAGGGGCGTGAAATCACTGAGCTTATAAAAGTGGCTGAAGCATTGCATGAGAAAAAGATATCCTACATAGCAGACGAGATTAAGAAGAAAGAGGCGAAGCTCATTCTTGTTGCAGGGCCATCTTCTTCAGGAAAGACCAGTTTTTCTCACAGGCTAGCTGTGCAGCTCAGAGTAAACGGACTAAGACCGATTAACATGGGAACCGACGATTACTTTTTGCCCAGGGAATTGACGCCACGTGACGAAGCTGGCAATTATGATTTTGATTCACTGGACGCTCTGGACTTGGAAGCACTTGTGCAGGACATTAATAGGCTTTTGAACGGTGAAGAAATAGAGGTCAAGAAATATGACTTTGTGCGAGGAGCCAGAATCATCCAGGAGAAAAAACTAAAACTTCCTGAGAACGGTGCGCTCATTTTGGAGGGCATCCATGCGTTGAATCCCCGTACCACTCAGGGCGTACCTGCACACGTGAAGTACAAAGTTTATGTGAGTGCCCTTGCACACCTTAACTTGGATGAAGTAAACCGCACCTACACCACTGACGCCAGGCTTATCCGCCGCATGGTCAGAGACAGTTTCTACAGGGCTTACTTGGCTGAAGAAACACTTAGGCAGTGGCCTTCGGTTCGGCGTGGAGAAGACAAGTACATATTTCCTTACCAACAGGAAGCTGATGCATTCTTTAACAGTGCATTACCTTACGAGTTGCTGGTACTAAAACCATTTGCTGATCCGCTTCTTTCCCAAATTCCTGAAACGGTTAAAGAGTACCCGGACGCATGGAGACTCAAAACATTACTTAGTTACTTTGATATGTGCCCTTCTGCCTATGTTCCCAGCACATCCATATTGCGCGAATTCATAGGTGGCAGTGCCTTTGATGTTTATTAAACTTTGAAAGTGCATGCAGCTGCAATTACTCATGTGTTTCCTCTATAATTGAATTAGAGCCATACGGCACGGTAACATGCCTCGTAGTGAGATTGTTTGCATGTGCATGTTTGGGTATGTGCTTGTGTTTGTGGTTTTTGATGTGAATTGGCTGCATGATTTCTATGCCTGTAAAGGGCATCTAAGGAGGTTGATGGTCATATGATACCTTGGGTGGTGCTTGAAAGACTTTACCTGTACTATTCATATGTGGAATCATTACCACCTGAAATAAGCTGGGTTTCCTCGCAAATGCTTGGTGAAGCATTGGGGATCTCTCCTGATTTAGTGAGAAAGGACATGACCTACTGTGACATAAAAGGTAAGCCACGTCAGGGTTACCCCGTACAAGAGCTTAAGAACTACTTGCGGAAACTGTTGAAGCTGGACGAGGAAGTCAAATCAGTCATTGTGGGAGCAGGCAGATTGGGTTCAGCTTTGGCAAATTATGATGGACTAAGAAAGAACAATATGCGGGTTCTTGCGCTTTTTGATGTGGATCCAGAAAAAGTGGGGAAAAGCTTGGGGGATCTTTCCATACTTCCTCTTGAAGACTTGGAAGGCTTTGTGAAAAAGAACCATGTCCAATGCGGCGTCATAACAGTTCCTGCCCACAGCGCTCAGCAGGTTTGTGACCTATTGGTCAATGCCGGTATAAGAGCTATATGGAATTTTGCGCCAGCGGCACTTAGGGTGCCTCACCATGTTCATCTGCGCAATGAGAACATCGTACAAGGCTTTGTGCTGCTCAGAATAAGGATGTTGGAGGTGAACTGAGGTGGACCGCACAGACATTGCCAGGGAAGGTTTACACGTCGCAGGTGTGCTTGCAGCTCAAAAAATGCTAACAGCTCCTAAGGCGCTGGGACGTGATAGCCTTGATGTGAAACTTATCGAGGACAAAGAAATGTTACATGCTGTTTTGGAAGAAGCTAAGAGGTTTCAAGACAAATGGCCTTTTTACAGCAGAGATGCGAAGACTTTGGAAGATAGAGATTTCGTTTTGCTCGTGGCTTTTGCAGAGGATAAGAAACCTGCAAACTTGAACTGCGGTTTATGCAAAATGGATTGTGACAGTGCCCGTCAGGGAAAGACGTTTTGCGTGTTTTCTGCTTTGGATTTGGGTATTGCTTTGGGTGTGGCTGTAGACGTTTTTAACGACTTCGGTGTGGATAACAGAATTCAGTGGACACTGGGTGAAGCATGCAAGAGTTTGGGGCTGTGCCCTGAGGGGAGCGTAGCAATTGCCATACCCATGCATGTGAGTAGCAAGAATGTGTTCTTTGACAGGTTCTGGTGGGACAGGAAGTGAAAACAAAGAAATGCGAATTTTAGTGACTGGTGATTGGCATCTCGGGGCAGTTACCTGGAGAAGAAAACCTCAGGATAGGACTCCAGAAATACAAACCTGTTTGAACGAAATACTGGATTATCTGAGTCAAGAGCCAGTGGACTTAATTGCTGTTACAGGTGATTTTACCCATTACTGGGTTCCACTGGAGGGTGAGAAACAACGCTGGCTCATGGATTATCTTTACACCTTGTCGGAACATGCACCCGTGGTTGGTGTTCTGGGGAACCACGATTGGCGAGGGTTGGTCAGTTTTGACAAGTTTGCTCGAAGGAAAAATGTTTACATCATGGATAAATTCGATCAACTTGAACTAGAGTTGAACGGTACAAAGGTTTGCATTGTGGCCCTTCCTTACTTTGACGCTAGAAAGGTGATTCAACCTCAGCAGAAACTCTCTGGTAGTAACATGAAAGAAGAAGCAAAGCAGATTGTCCTCAACGATCTTTCTCCTCGTTCTTGTCCATGGGGCGCCAAGTACAAGCTGTTGTTAGCTCACGGCGTGGTTGAGGGTTTGTCCTACTCTGAATTGGGTGGGAACGATGTTCCCATACCTCTTAGTGTTCTGTCACAGTTTGATTTTGCTCTGCTGGGACACATTCATCATGCCCAGAAAATAGTTGACTCTACAACTGGCAGGATTCTGGGGTGTTATCCAGGTGGCGTGGCAAAGCTGGACTTTGGTGAAATGGGAACTAAACAGGGCTACTGGATCGTGGACCTCAGTCCCAGAGGCGCAGACTGTAGGCTAGTTCCATTTTCATCCCAGAAGCTTTTGGAACAAAAAGAAGTTGTAGCGCCAATTACTTCTGAACTGAAGCAAGAAATAATGGCATCAAATAGCTATGTCAAAGTAATCCTCAAAGAAGGTGATCTGGTCGCTGTTCAGAAACTGTATGATTTGGAGCCCGTGGTTATGGTGGAACTTCGGGGTGCTGTTACTGGTGATGGTGAGGGTCCAGAGAAGGAGGGAGAAGGCAGGGCAAGGTTTTCTTCCATGGAAGAAGCATATGCCTTGTACTTGAATGAACAGCAATCGCTTTCGGAGGAGCTCCGAGATGAACTTCTGCGAAAGTTTTCTTCTTATTTGAAAGAAGCTAGGGAGACTGCATCATGAAACCCAAAAAACTGGAAGTTTCCAATTTCTTGGGTTTAAAAACACTTTCACTGGAATTTCCGGAGCAGGGCGTATTTGTCATTACGGGACCCAATGGTTCAGGAAAATCTTCCATTTTGGAAGCCATGTATTTTGCACTTTATGGCAAGACCATGAGGCTTCCCGGTGACGTCAAAAACACTGCCATCATAAACAGAAATGCTCAGCACAGTTCTGATAGTCCTGCAAAGGCAATTGTCAGTTTTACTTTCGTGCAGCAGGGTAAAGAATATCTTGTACGTCGAGAGCTGGAAAGGAATGCTCATAAGAAAGATGAAGTAACTCACAATGCTTGGTTATACGACTTTACCTCTGGATCTGGCAGTGTTCCAGAAACTGGGGTGGTTAAGGTAAACAAGCAAGTTGAAGATATTTTGGGGTTGACCCCTGAGGTTTTTGCGGCAACCATTTTCTTAGGTCAGGGTAAGATAACTGAACTCGTGGAGGCGAAACCTGATAAGAGACGAAAAATATTCGACTCCATCTTGGAAACCCATCATTTGAGCAAGATGCAAGAACTCGTACGTGGAGATCTTAGGGAGCTGCAGACGAAGGTCGCGGACCTGGTTGAACGCAAGGTGATTTTGGAACAAGGGCCCTTCCCCGAAGATTTGGAAAAGGAGCTCCAAGGCGTTGAAGAAGACATGAAAAAGGTCATTGAAAAAGTTCAGGTTTTCGAACAGGCTGCAAAGGAACTGGAGGAGATACAGAGAACGAAAGCGGACATGGAAAAGACTGAAGCTGACATAAAGGCTTTGAGAGAAGAGATGGAAAAGCTCGATGACAAAGCGGAGCGTGACTCAAAAATAAGATTGGCGAAAGAGCTGAGGTCAAAATATGCTGAACTGGAGAAGTGGCAGGCTCAGCTTGAACAGTTGATTCAGAATGAAGATAAGTTGAAAAGGGAAGCGGCTGACTGGTCTGATAAGGTTAAACAGCTTACGGCGAAAGTCAAACAAATTGAGGAACAGTTGAATAACCTGGAAGACGAAGCGCCTTTGGAAAAAGAAAGAGAAGCTTTGGTTCAGCGTTTGGATAATGTGAGAGCTCTTGAAGTTTCCTTGCAGGAAGCTTGGAATACGCTTGTTCAGTGCCGCCTTGCCAGTGAAGAAATCCTTCAGCTAATATCTGAGAAAAGAAAACTGCAGTCTGAAATTGGTAAATTAGAGCATTTTCTTAGTGTGGTTTTTTCTTCTGAAACCCTCATAGAAGAGTACTACAACGCGAAGCAGAACCTTGAACGGGTTAGTCAGCAAAAACAGGAAGCTCAAAGAGATGTGCTTACCGTGGAGGAATCGTTGGAAGCTTTGAAGGAACGCACGTTCATGCTCAGCAAGGATTACCCGAACTTGGAGCAGGACTTCTTAGTAAGCCGTCTCACGGAACCTCTGCATATTGGTGATACGTGTCCGGTTTGTGGAAACGAGATTACTCAGTTAAGGGAGTCTCCTTTGCCAGAAGATGTATTTGTGGAGTTTGGCAAACTGGAGATGGAGCGTTATCACCTGGAACAGCAGCAAAGAACTGCTAAGGAAAGAATTGTCAAACTGGAGAAAGAAGAATGTGAGCTGCGAGCAGTTCTTCGTGATTGTCAAACACGGGTTAATCCGAAAGTCTTGGAAAAGATGGAAGGCATGAGTTCCTTTGATGCCTTTCAAACGTGGATACGGGCTCAGCGTGAAGCATTTTTGGAACGTTCTCAGCGTCTTGTCCAACTTCAAGAAGAGTTGCACATTAAACGGGATAGGCTTAAAGGTACGCACTGTTTAGTTTTGAAGCGTCTATGTGCAAATGAGGAAATAAGGAAAGTCTTAAGACAGGGCCATATGGATAAACAGCTTGCACAAGTGGAGAAGCAGCTCGCCGAGATGGAAAACCGAAAGAAAAACCTGGAGGATCTGATTAAACAGATAAAGCAGGAGCGACAAGATCTCAGTCTCATTTTAGCTAGAGCCCATGTGGAGCTTGAAAAAGGCAAAGAGCGCGAAGTTGAACTCAAAAACAACCTCAGTGAGACTGACCGTCTTAAAGAAGAACTTTCTCGCCAAATGGATGGACTCCTAAGTAAGCTCAAGGAGGAGCTTGCCACTGCCAATCTCAGCTATGAGGATTATCTGCTCTTCAAGAGTGGGCAGGAAAGCGGTGCTGCTGATGAGTTAAGAACCCTGCGGGGTAGTTTAAGTTTGCTTGAAAGAAGGTTGGAGGAGCAGCAGAAGAAATACTTGTCACTGCTGGAAAACCCTGCAGTTCCCAGCGATGATGTGCTCACGCAGCTTCGGCAAGCTAAGGAAGAATATGAACTTCTTTTGGGTGAGCGCGGTCGCATACAAGCTTCCGTGGAGCAAGCTTTGGAAAAGCAGGCAGAACTGAAGCAGGTAGAAGCACAGCTTGCCGTTTTGGAAAAGGAGCTAAGTGTTCTGAGTCGTCTTTCGGACGATTTGAAAGCAGATCATTTTCCTGATTTCTACCGTGGCGAAATGATGAATGAAATTGTCTCTTCAGCGTCCAGCCTTCTGTGGGAGATGAGCGGCGGGCAGTTTAATCTGACCTTTGACTCAGACTCTTTCAGGTTTGATGTAGTTTTTGATGATGGCCTAGTGTCGGACATAAGCAACCTGAGTGGTGGCGAGAAAGTATTGGCGGCTTTGTCTCTGGCTTTTGCCATTAGCCAGCACTTTGCAGGGTCTTTGGAGTCCATTTTCTTGGATGAAGGCTTAGCTTGGTTGGATAAAGAGAACAACACAAAGTTGGCACAGTACCTTCAGAACATGGAAGATGGATCCATTTTGGTGGGCATCGTTACCCATTCTGAGGAGTTTGCCGTAAACTTTCAAAGGAGGCTTTATGTTAATGGGGGGAAGGCTCAGTGGATATGATTTTTAAGCCGGAAACAGTTACCATGTTCAAAATGCTTTCTCTGCACCAGGGCGTGGAACGTTCCTATTACGACAGCGATTTCGCTATGTGGGATAATTTACCGCCATTACCTGAGGACTTTTCAGGTTTAAGTGTGGTTTCGTGCACTCCAGTTTTAGAAGAGGGGCAAGTGCTTGAACGTCTCACAATGGAACAAATGAGTAGGCGCATTGCCATTGTTGATGGGGTGCAGCGGTTGATGATGAGGAAGATTCAAAAAGACGGTAATTGGGTGTACTTGGTCGGTTTGGCAGCAGGAGCCGTGGAAGTTTGGCCTAAGGCTGATTTGCTTCTGCCCACATTAAGAAGAGAACTGGTTCTTTTCGTGCCCGAAGGGTCACTGGAACTGCCTTTCGAAGATGAGTATTACGGCATCCCATTTAGATCCGTTCCGTACAATCCTCGAGACGAAAAAAGGCCGTTGAATAACATTGTTAGTGAAAAGCGGTCTGCCTTGGAATTGTCTGCTCTGAACCAAGCGGTGACTGAGCTCGGGGGCCAAGGTATTCTGCTCAGGGATGGTCCTCTGAAATTTGGTGACCCTTTGACCAGAGCAAATGGTCCAGTGGGCTTGGTAAAAACCTTGGAGCCTCGTAGTAATGTGGACATATTTACCAGCTTCGTGAAAAAACTTGCCTTTGGCCAAGTAAGTAGTTTACTGGAAATGGAAGACAAAAAGGATCAAGAAGAAACAGGAAAAAGGCGTTATTTTGCGTATTTGAGAATCATGGATGTGGGTGATCCCACTTCCTTAGAGGGTGTGGTGCGCCTTGATTTGGTGGGTCCTGAGGGAAGTGGTGAGGAATTAGCAAGGGTGGTTTTGCTAGCGGCGGAAACAGTTCTTTCTTTATCACGTGTGGGCCCATACGCGCGTTCCCCTTATAACTTGATGACCGTGGAATGGCTGGAAAAGCATTTAAGAGCACTGTTACCAGACCCATCGGTGCTCAGTATTGAGGTGGCCAGGGAGGTGACCAAACTTGGCAGATAACATTGTTGGTATTGTTTCAGGGATTGAAAAGAATACCCCGACGGAGTTTTATGTGAACTTGTTTTCTGAAGATGGCCAAAGTATACGGGTTCGCATCGGTGATGTGGTCAGAGTAAGCGTTTTTTACGACGACCAAGAGGTAATTTATTACGGCACTGTTTACGACATCATTAGCAGGTGGGATAATGATGTGGATTCCGGGTTCAAAGAGAAAGCCGTGTTTGAACAACTGGTTCCCGGTACCAGGTTTTACTTGGCAGCAGTGGCTGTTACCAGAGCTTTCTACAAAGGGCGTGAGGTTTTTGACGAACCACTATCGGTTCCGGCTCCAGGCACGCCGGCTTTCTTGGTAACAGAGCGGGAAGAAGTGGAAAGAGCTTTACGGTTTGATGAGCTTAAAAGAAGAAATTCTCATTTACCCGTGGGGGTCATGATAAATGGGCAGCCCGCCTACATTGATCTGGCTTTCGTGCTTGGTGAAAACGGAGCTCACATCAACATCAGTGGTCAATCCGGAGTAGCTGCGAAGACCAGTTATGCCACGTTTCTCATGGCAGCCATGTTGCAACGCGGTCAGGGGGATGACAGGTACGCCACCGCTCTTCGTGAAGGGCGTTACATTGTTTTCAATATGAAAGGGGAGAGTTTGTTCTTCCTTGACTGCGAGAGCGAGGATTGGCAAAAAGCCGAAGAGGGAGACAGGCAAATGTGGAGTTCCATGTATGAAGCCATGGGGCTCAACCCAAAGTGGAAATTCCCCTTAGAAAGGATACTTTACTGCGGCGTTCCTAAGGGTGTTGGTCTGAAGATGATTGATGAACCAGATATAAAGTCCAGAAGTGATGCAGGTGACAACTTGCGTGTTTACGGTTGGGATTTCATCGATGTTATCCGGTACCATCTTTTGGAGTTGGCTCTGGACCAGGAGGAAATGTCCATGAGTCAAAACATGCAGCTGCTGCTTTTCAGTGTGCAGGAGAAGATGGAGGAACTTTTGGAACGGCTACTTTCTGACGTGGATGCGGCGGTGACAGTTTTTCTTAGGAAAGGCCATGTTGGTAATTCAGGAGGAAAGAGCGATATTTTCCTAAGGGCACTTCAGAATATTCGTTGTGATATTCCCGAAAACTCCTATGAAAGACTTCGCCTCGTGCTTTATGCCTGCAACGAAGGACCTGAGCAGATTCTGGGTAGCTATGGGATTCCCCAGACCGTGGATGAGCTGACGAATTACTTAAGAGGTGCTGTGCTGGGCAACAAGGCTGAAGCTTCTGAAGGTCAAGAAGATGCTCTTAAGGAATGGAGTAAGGCCATCGCTGAAAACGAAGTTGGAACTGCTACTGTGTTCGCATTCATAAGACGCCTTAAACTGGCTAAAAAAGAGGGATTGTCAAAACTGTGGAGGCCTTTTCCTTATACGCTGCAGGGCGAAGTTACTGAAGCTCCCAAATTCAACTACAGCGTGGGTCGTGCATGGGACAGGTCAGGGGGTATCACTGTGATTGATCTGTCAAAACTTCATTCTTCCATGCAGGCGTTTGTAGTGGGGGCGGTTCTAAGGCAGGTGCTGGAAGCGAAGATGGCTAATCCAAAAGCGACGGAGCAACCGGTCTTCATATTCCTTGATGAGCTGAATAAATACGCGCCCAGGGTCGAAGGCGGTGCCATGGTCAAGTTATTCCGCGATGTGGCAGAAAGGGGCAGGTCCTTTGGTGTCATCTTGGTTGGTGCAGAGCAAACTGCATCTCAGGTTGATTTTCGCGTAGTGACCCAAAGTTCCACCACCGTAGTAGGACACCAAAAGGCAGCAGAGCTTAGCCACGATGAGTACAAGCATCTCTTGCCCAGGCAGCGGGAAATGGCTTCTTCTGTTGGACCTGGTGTGGTGTTTGTGGACCAGCCGTTTTTAAGGGTACCTATCATGGTTAAGTTCCCCATGACCATATGGTCCACTAAAGAGACCACGGTTGATACAGGAGGACGAAGACTGGGACACATTCTTGGGTGACAAGGTGAATGTAAAGAAAAAAGAATAATGGAAGAAAACGTGCGAAAACAGGCAAAAAAAGGAGAGTGAAAACACATGAAAGCGGATCTCCATATTGAATTGGTTAAAGAAATACCTGATCCTCAGAAGGTCGGTAATTGGAACGATTTCTTGGAGGGTGCTGAAACTTTCATGACCGGTTTAGAAGCTGAGTACGAGGAGGAGGGCTTGTACTTCAGTGCCGAAATGCGTCTTTATTCGGGAATGGAAGCTGGCGATTTAATCATGGCTTCCACTCTTTATGAAGTGGAGTTGGAAAAGGCCAAAGATTTAGTTCTTGCTTTGGACGCGTGGGCAAGGGAAAATGGGTTCACTTTGGGAGAAGTGTGCCTTGAGTTTCGCAGTGAGCAAGACGTCTCAGCTAAGTTGAATCTGCTCAGGCTACTAGCGGAAAATGGTGTGAAGATGGAAATTGAAAAAGGGAAAGTAGCTTTAGTTTTCACTCCTGGTTCCATGAAGGATTTCCCTTCGCTCCTGACTATGGTGGTTGATGATCTAAGCAAGTAGCAAAACGCTGCAGACGGAAGTTCAACGTAGAGTCGTTCATTAGTTGCTCATGGGTGGATGGTAGGCGCTAAGGTGGAGAAATCACTTTGGAGATAATATTGGAAACGCCACGCCCGTCGCTGTCAATGGCGTAAAGCGTTATGTTCATGTTGCTGTTTTTCTCTGCGGGTAGTCGAGTAAACTTGTAACTGAAGGTGCCATTGAAGTCTGTTCTAAGTACCATGATAAGACGATTATCAGACCAAAAAGTAACATAGAAAGCGCCACCCTTGTTGCCCTTTGTTACTTTGCCGCTGAACACTACCCAGTCAGCTTTTATTTCATTTGCTGTGGGATAACTAAGCTGTAGTGACAAGGTCTTTGAGGCCGTAGTGGCTTGTGAAGGTGTTGGAAACCCGTAAGAAAGCGCAGTTGTAGTGCCAGTCGCCGTACCCGGCGTTGTGGTTGTTGTGCAAACTTCTTTAGTCACGGTGACTGTTTCAACGACTCTTTCGGGAACGCAGGTGGAGTTGTTAATGTTTGGCCTGCCAGCGAGAATGAGCAATGCTCCCAAAAAAAGACCAATGGCAAAAAGTAAAACACCTGAAACGTTTTTTCTGTTTTGCGGACGTTCAGGATAATACATGTATTTTATTTTATCAGAATTCTTGTGAATGCGTTGTAAAATTTAGCCATGGAGCGAGTTAGAATGGTTTTGGCAACCGGTAATTTGGGTAAAGTCCGTGAAATCTCTCAGCTCATAGGTGACGTTGTGGAGCTAATCCCTTATGAGGGTATATTACCTGAAGAAACAGGAACCACCTATGCTGAGAATGCATACATAAAAGCAAGAGCTGCTTTTAATAAGTACAATCTGCCTTCATTAGCCGACGATTCAGGCTTAGAGGTAGATTATTTAGCAGGCAAACCTGGCATTCACAGTAACAGGTTCATGGGTCTCAAATCAGATCAAGACAAGTACATGAAGATACTGGAGCTTTTAGAAGGCGTTCCTTGGGAGCAGCGCAAGGCCCGTTTCCGATGTTTGGTTTGTTATGTGGATAAGGGAGGAACTGCTCATTACTTCGAGGGAGTTGCGGAAGGTTACATAGCCACAGAGCCATGTGGAGACGGAGGGTTTGGTTATGACCCTATTTTTTACTACCCTC
>DUSQ01000083.1 GCA_012842545.1 Coprothermobacter sp. | reverse complement strand
CATTTCAAGGAACCTAAGGATGCCCTGGAATTTGCGGTGGCAGCTTCAGCCCTGAAGCATACCATACCTGGCGATTTCAACAGGGTTACCAAGGAAGAAGTATTCAGTCTCATGGGCGGAGACGTTAGCGGAAGGGTGCAAAGATAGGAGATTTAACTTATCAAGCAAACGAACAGTTATCGTTACCTTTGAAGGGGGCATTAAGCAGGATGAATGAGGTTCTTAAGAAGATTGAATTAATAGGTCTTGTACCGGTTATAAAAATAAGTAGTTCAGAGCTTGCTCTTGGCCTTGGCAAGGCACTATTAAAAGGAGCCGTTCCTGTTGCTGAGATAACATTTCGAACCAACGCAGCTGAAGAATCCATAAGAATTTTGTCAAAAGAGCTACCAGATCTTTTGGTTGGTGCGGGTACTGTCACTACTATAGAGCAAGTTAAAAAGGCGAAGGCTGCTGGCGCTAGCTTTATTGTAACGCCTGGCCTAAATCCTAAGGTTGTAGCTTTTTGTCAAGAAGTTGGCATGCCGGTCATTCCTGGCGTTAATACACCGAGTCATGTGGAACAGGCACTAGAGATGGGACTTGAGGTGCTTAAGTTTTTCCCTGCAGAAGCATCAGGCGGAGTTGAGATGCTCAAGGCTCTTGACGGTCCTTACAAAGGTAAAGTTTCCTTTATACCAACTGGTGGTGTAGATACAAAAAATTTGGCCGAATATCTTGCATGTCCGAACGTCTTTGCGGTTGGAGGAAGTTGGATGGTGCCAAGCGTGGCAGTTGAAGCGCGTGACTTTGATACGGTTGAAAAACTTTGCCATGATGCTAGGTTACTTTCATTGGGGTTTGATCTTCTTCACGTAGGTATCAATGGCAATGATACAGCGGTCAGCTTAGCCAATGCAAAACTTCTTTCGGAGATGTTTGGAATGCACGCCAAGGAAGGCAATAGCTCTATTTTCGTTGGCACGATATTTGAGATCATGAAATCAAAAGGGCGTGGTACTAACGGTCATATTGCTTTATCCACTCTTTCAGTGGATAGGGCGCTTGCATGGCTTTCAGCATTTGACATCCATCCAATAGAGGAAACTATAAAACGGGAAAATGGTAAGATCATTCTTGCTTATCTTGATAAAGAGATTATGGGCTTTTCTTTTCACCTTAACAAAAAATAATATGGAGAGTAAAGTTCCTTAAGGTGTTGGGTCTGGTTAATTTTGCGCGACAAGATAATAACAGCATAAAATTATTTCTTCGAGCGATGTATACTAAAATGTGATTATGCAAGGAGGGAAAATTGTGAAAGCGCTTCTATATGTAGCTCCTAAGAAAGTGGAAGTAGGGGATATATATGATCCTAAGCCAGGATCTGACATGGTAAAGCTCAGGATTAGATTTTGCGGAATCTGTGGCTCTGATATAGGCATTTTTCTTGGGACTCATCCTAGGGCGAAACCACCTTTGGTATTGGGGCATGAGTTTCTTGGAATTGTTGAAGAAGATGGGAGAAAATTCAAAAAAGGTGACAGAGTTGTTG
>DUSQ01000006.1 GCA_012842545.1 Coprothermobacter sp. | reverse complement strand
TGCAAATCCCATATCACCAGTGCACAGCAAAACGACTCTGTAAGGCAGATCCAGGAGCTGCAATATGGACTCAGCGTCGTTTACCATGGACTCCAGTTCATCATAGGAATTCTCAGGTCTTGTAATCTTTATGAGTTCTACCTTGTTAAACTGGTGTCTTCTTATAAGCCCTCTGGTGTCTCTTCCCGCAGCTCCTGCCTCCCTCCTGAAACAGGCAGAGTAAGCAACGTACCGTTTAGGTAGCTCTGCCTCGGACAAGACTTCACCGCCGTGGTAAGCCACCATGGGAAGTTCTGCCGTTGGTATTAGATAAAGATCATCTTCGGGACAGTAATACATCTCATCTTTGAACTTTGGCAAATGTCCTGTTCCAAAAGCTGTTTCGCTTTTTACTAAATAGGGAGGAATAACAAACGTGTAACCATGTTCTTTCACATGAGTCCATACCATGAGATTAATCAGGGACAGTTCCAGCAGCGCACCCAATCCCTGATAAGCCACAAACCGCGAACCCGATATCTTAGCGGCTTTTTGAAAATCCAAGATGTTCATATTCTCGCCTATTACCCAGTGAGGCTGTGGCTGAAAAGAAAAAACCCTGGGCTCTCCCCAGCGACGCACTTCCACATTCTCCGAAGAGTCTTTTCCAGTTGGTACCGATTCATGTGGGATATTGGGTAGCTGCACAAGTATTTCCTGGATCTTCTTTTCCAGTTCAGATACGACAGCTTCTTTCACTGAAACATGTTCTTTGAGCTCCTTCAGCATCTGTATTTCTTCAGGAGCGTCAATTCCTGCTTTCTTTTTCTTAGAAACCACAGCCGTTAGCTCGTTTCTCCTCGTGTTCAGTTCTTGCAGAGCAGTAACTTCTCTCCTCCGCTGTTCATCCAAAGCCAACAGCTGTTCGACAATGGATTCATCATATTGTCTTTTTCTTAATGCCTCTCTGATTAACTCCTCGTTGTCACGCACAAACCGTAGGGTATACAATGTCACCGCCTCCTAAAATGTGCCAACATTCATCCAAATCTTCAGGCAGAGCACTGACAAACCTCAAAAGCTCCCCCGTAACAGGATGCCGCAGTTCCAAGTAATAACTGTGAAGAAATACTCTGGGCGCCAACAAACGGCTCTCCGCGTTTCCATAAACCGGGTCTCCCAGAACGTAAAGGCCAACGTGTCTCAAATGGACTCTAATCTGATGTGTCCTACCAGTGAAAAGCTCAGCCTCCACCAGGCTCACCCTTCCTAAGCACTGCATTGGTTTGAACCGCGTGTGGGCATTCTTTCCATAGGGTACCACGGCCATACGTGTTGGATTTCTCTGGTCCCTACCGATGGGGGCATCCACGTCAAACGGCGCATTTGCCAAACCCAAAACAGCCACCAGATATTTTCTAACCACAGCTTTTTCACTGATCATCTTCGTAAGACCTGCGTAGCCCTTTTCAGAAAGAGCTACAAGCATTAGCCCAGAAGTATCTTTATCAAGCCGGTGCACAATGCCTGGACGCTCACCGCTACCCACGTTCTTCACTTGTGGAAAATCTTTGAGCAATCCATGGCAAAGAGTAACTCCTTTCACGCTGGGAGCTGGATGCACCACCAAGTTAGGCGGTTTGTCGATGACGGCTAAATGTTCGTCATGATAAATCACCGAATACTCCACGTCAGCAGGTTTAAGTTCACTTATCCGCTCCTTTAGAGCTATTTCTAAAACATCGCCTTTTCTCACCTTAAAAGAGGGCTTCGTTACCACTTCATTGTTGCACTTGACAAAGCCAGCCTTAATATTGCTTTGCACCCAAGTCCGAGAAATGCCTTCATCATCTATGAGTTCCATTAAAGCCAAGTCCAGCCTGTTTTCCCGGTCGGCTATTCCGGTAATAACCCTAATTGCTTCATCGCCCATAGGCAAAGTCCAAGCACGATGAGAAAGTCTGCGGTATTGAACCAAGGAAACTTTCCTATTTTTATGTAATCCACCACACCGCCATATAACCACCTATCAAGCACATTTCCCAGAGCACCGAAAAACGAAAGCCACAAGTACTTCCTTTCCTCCAGCGTTACCCACAACATCAGCAACATGGCAATAGCCACCAGGATATTGGTACTCTTTCCTAAATCAATGCCGAAAGAAACGCCTTCATTAATAATGTAGGTTCCTCCGTTTAGGACCACATGCTTACAGATTCTGTCCACCAGGAAGCCGTAAATACCCAGCGCTACCCAGTTATATCGTCCAAGCATTCTCCACATATATCCGGATACTCAGGATCTAAGCCAACGTCTTCCCTAACCCTCCAACATCTAGCACACTTCACGCCCAAAGCTTTTTCCACTTCTATGTCCCACTCTTTTCCCTCGTTCTTTATCTGAGCCGAGGAAACTACAAAGAACTCAGCCCACTCGGAATGAGAGAGAAAATCTGTTCCATTTCCGTAAACAGTAACAGAAGCATCTAAAGAATGACCTATGGATTTCTCCTGCCTCAGTCTTTCCATCTGCTCATTCGCTTTTTCTCTGAGCCGAAGCGCATTTTCCCAAAAACTCGATTCCTCCTCCGTCAAAGAGAAAACAGAGCCGGGCCAATCTGACAGATAAACTGACTCTTCGTCCACCAAGCTCCTGCTCACTAATGCCTGCCACATCTCCTCAGCAGTGAACGTCAGTATGGGTGCTATGAGCACAGGAAACTCCGTAGCCATTATCTTTAGAGCTGCCTGTGCACTTCGCCTTTCCTGGTCATCGGGTTTTCTTAGGTACAATCTACTCTTTATGGCATCAAGGTAAATTGAACTCAGTTCTTTCACGCAGAAGCTATGGAAAACGCTCACAAAACTGTAGAACTCATAATCATCAAAAGCAGAAGAAAGCCTTCTTTTCATGTCTGACCATCGGCTCAAAATCCACCTGTCAAGCGGCTTCATCTCCTCAAACGGAACCTCGTCAGAACTTTGGAAGTCAAACAAGTTGCCTTCCATGAATCGGAACGTATTCCTTATCTTTTTGTAAATCTCAGAAGCTTGGTTAAAAATGTTTTGTCCCACCTGGATGTCAGCGGTGTAATCACTCATGAGCAGTGCCAGCCGTAAAACGTCAGCTCCAACGCTGGCAACAACCTCGGAAGGATCAATCACATTTCCCATGCTCTTGGACATGGCTCTCCCTGACTCGTCCAGAACAAATCCATGAGACAATACGGTGTTGTAAGGAGCTCGACCACGAAGTGGCACAGCCGTTAGAAGGCTGGTCTGAAACCAACCACGATGCTGATCGTAACCCTCCAAGTAGAGGTCAGCAGGCCAACGAAGTCCATCATATTGCTCCAAAACAGCATAATGGCTTACTCCACTATCAAACCATACATCTAAGATATCGTATTCTTTCTCAAACTCCGTTGAGCCGCACTCAGGGCACTCAATTTTCCCTGGCAAGAACGTTTCCAAAGGCTCTGAGTACCAAATGTTAGATCCATCCTTTCTCACAGCAGCTGCCACGTTGCGGACCACACGCGGATCCAAAATTGAACGGCCACAATGGCTACATTTTATGGACGGTATGGGAACGCCCCAAATTCTCTGGCGACTCAAACACCAGTCAGGTCTGCTCTTTACCATGTCACTAATACGTGCATCAGAGCCGGCAGGTATCCATTGAACGTCTTTTAATGCCTGCAGCGCCTCATCACGGTACATATCCACGTCAATAAACCACTGACTAAGGGCTCTGAAGATAACTGGATTGTGACACCTCCAACAATGGGGATATGAGTGTGTTACTTTATCCTTATGCAGGAGTTTCCTTTCTTTGGTAAGAAGGTCAAGCACTAAGTCGTTTGCATCAGCATAGAAAACGCCAGCTAAGAATCCAGCTTGCTCGGTAAAACGACCACTGTCATCTATCATCATGGGAAAATCAAGTCCCTTTTCTTCCCAGACTACGTAGTCTTCTTCACCGTGACCTGGTGCAATGTGCACAATGCCTGTACCATCTTCCATGGACACAAAATCAGCTAGAATAGCGACTGTCTCCTTGTCATCATAAACTGGATGTTCAAAACGTTCATCTTCAAAGGCGGCTCCAGGTTTTGACGCCACCACTTCGTAATCAACCCAACCAAGCACCTCAGCAACCTTCTCCAACCGCTTTTCAGCAACCACGTATGTGTTTTCGCCCACGCTGACGAAGACATAATTCTCTTCAGGATGAAAAGCTAATGCCACGTTGTCCGGTAAAGTCCAAGGCGTCGTAGTCCATGCAATGGCCTTGTAAGAACCGTTCTTGGATGGAAAGCTCACAAAAATGGATGGAGAGACCTTTTCACGGTATTCAATTTCAGCTTCTGCCAACGTGGTCTTGCAATGCGGGCACCAATAAACAGGACGCCTCTTTCGGACCACGAAACCTTTTTCAACCAAGTCAGCCAAGATTTCTAGTTCTTTCCCTTCGTATTCCGGCTTAAAGGTAGCGTAGTAGTCTTCCCACAAACCTAAAACACCCAGTCTCTTGAAACTTTTCATCTGCTTGTCAATATATGAAAGTGCAAAATCCTTGCATTTGTCACGCCATTCAGTTACAGCAAAATCCTCAGGGTTTATTTTCGCTTGTTTAGTCACTTGCTGTTCAATGGGTAAACCATGAGTATCCCAACCGGGAACATAGGGAGTTCTAAAACCACGAAGCAGTTTGTACTTGTTAACGGCATCTTTCAGAATCTTATTTAGAGCAGTCCCCAGGTGAATATCCCCGTTCGCATAAGGAGGCCCATCGTGTAAAACGAACAAAGGAGCATCCTTACGTTTCTCGAGTGCTCTTTCGAAAACACTGTTATCTTCCCAAAACTTTAGCCATGTTTCCTCAGTTTGTGGCAAGTTTGCCTTCATGCGTAACAGGGGTTTTGGTAGATTAATAGTACTGTTGTATTTCTCGTTTTCTTTAGCCATGGCCATCC
Source organism: Coprothermobacter sp. (assembly GCA_012842545.1). Lineage (GTDB taxonomy): Bacteria > Coprothermobacterota > Coprothermobacteria > Coprothermobacterales > Coprothermobacteraceae > Coprothermobacter. The sequence goes on along the minus strand of DUSQ01000006.1, from coordinate 3,261 downwards.
TCCTGCATAATCCCTAGATTTAGGAAAATATCATTCACCCGTGTACCCACTCCTTACCGCTCCTTTTTTGGAAAAGTTAAATATCATTATTTGCCGGTTGTAAATATATGATAACACTTAGGCAATCCCTAACTGCTGTATTTTTCAGAAAAAAACTCGATTGCCTTCCGTTCACCTTTGTCATTTAAAATTGACACAAACATGGGTAAATCTTCTGCCCTCAATCGGCTCAGGACAAACTCTTTTTGAGCGTCCCAATAAGGTTCAAATGCGAAGGAAACCCCCGGTAAATTGCTTAAAAGGGCCTTCCTTTCCATGTCAATTAACTGCTCTGGCGGAAAGGGCTTATCCTCCATTGGAGTGCCAGGTTTTGGCACGAACACGGACCCAGATACTTTTATGGACATTCTCACAGATTGTCTAATGTCTTTGAGCAGTTTAATCGCACTGTCCGCATTAAACTTCCACTCAGATGTAACTCCGTTTATGAAGTAAAGTTTTACCCCTTTGTATCCAAAGGACTCAGCTACTTTTAATGTGCGGATTAAATCTTCATCGGAGAAAGGTTTACCAAGTTCCTTTCTGACCTTCTCATCTCCGTGCTCCACTGCCAAAGTAAGCTGCTGTACACCAAGCGTTCTCAAAAGTCCCATGACTTCTTCCGAAAGTGTTTCCACTGCCAATGAAGAGACGCTGACTTTCATGCCAAGATTCTTTGCATGGTTCAGAATGCCCTTTAGCCAAGGAACATCACTAACGTTAGCAGCAATGAACCCCACTTTGCTAAAACCTTTTTCTTTTAGCATCGTCATGGTTTTTAGCACGGTTTCCCTTGATACGAATCTGATCGGACCATAGGCTTGTCTGTAGAAACAAAACTTGCAGGACCACATGCAACCTCGCGCGATTTCAACTAGCATGGTGTCCTTGAACACACTCCGTGGACTTGTAACCACTGAATGCACACCAAAGTTCTTCGCCACCTTTGGTTCTAATCTACTTCTCTTCTCAGGCCATTCTTCGTCAGCTTCACCCACAAATACTTCGTTAGCTATGAACGATACCAGTTCTGGATTAATAAGAGACATTGCCCCGCCCAAATTCAGCACGGGAAAATCTCTGTCTGACGCATTCAAAGGTACATCAAGCTTCACCAGAAGCTTTATGAGCTCAAGAAGGTTCTCTTCAAAAGGAAGCGTTACATCCCAACGAGCATAATCCAGAATAGGACGCTCCGTATCAAAGCTTGTGGTAGAAGACAAGTGCGGATCAATGAAAAAGCGGTCAAAAGACCTATTAAGCTGTATCAACCTACCGAGCAAGAACTGGTACCCCAGGTTTGCAACACCAATATGGTAAGAACCAGGGAACACTACAAGTTCAGTATCATCCCCATAAAAGCGCGGCTGCCATAACCAACGCTCACTGGCTTTAATACGCTTTAGTTCTTGCTGCTCCTTCCAATTCATCTACCGAAGATTTCTGGGATGGTAACTCGTTTTACTTCCTTTACTGGCTGTTCTTTGGAAGCACCAAAACTGGGCGTTCTAGTGGTTTCATTTTTAAATTCACTAGCAATGAGTGTGACCTCAATTTTGCTGTCTTCTAACTCTTCGTCGTACACCACACCAAACTTGATGAGTGCGTCGTCACTGACAATTTGTTGGAATATTTCTGCAATACTGGTTATATCCTTAGTGGTAATATTTCCGGGCTTCACAGTTATGTTGTAGAGCAACCTGCTGGCACCAGTTGGCCTAAACTCCAGCAGAGGCGAAGAAATAGCTTGCTGTGCAGCTTTCTCGGCTCTGTTATCACCCGTTGCGCTACCAATACCCATAACAGCTGTACCCGCATTCTCCAGCACCATTCGTACATCGGCAAAATCAACGTTTATGAAACCTGGCTTTAGTATGATTTCAGAAATGCCCTTAACACCCTGCATGAGCACCTGATCTCCCAAACTGAACGCCTGATCCAAAGTCATATCAGAGTTTCCCATTTTGAAAATGTTCTCGTTGGAAATAGGGATCAAAGCATCCACATGTTCAGCCAGCTGACGAAGTCCTTCTTCTGCGATTTTGTAGCGCCTGGTCCCTTCAATGAAGAGGTGCGGCTTTGAAACTACTGCCACCACCAGAGCTCCTAAATCCTTTGCCACCCTCGCCACAATGGGAGCTGCTCCTGTACCAGTACCACCGCCCAGACCAGCCGTAATGAAAACCAAGTCAGCACCCTCGAGGAGTTTCTTGATTTCTTCAACGCTTTCTTCAGCAGCTGCTTTACCCTTCTCTGGATCCAAACCAGCACCCAAACCCCTGGTAAGTTTGGGGCCCAAGTTCAGCTTTTGCGGTGCTAAACATTTCGATAAAGCTTGAACATCAGTGTTCATGGCAATAAACTCCACACCATCAATGCCTTCACGTATCATGCGATTAAGGGCATTGTTTCCTGCACTGCCAATGCCCACTACTTTTATCTGAGCCTGGATACCCTCCCACAGATCCGGAATACGTTCCTCCATTACCTTGCCCTCCTTATCTTCTCAATCAATATTCTCCTAATAATGGACACATTTTGGAATATGCGACCTCCAAATGTTACTACGGCAGCCAAGCTTAAATCAATGCCGAACAAATCTCCCAAGAACAAAAGCCACACAGCCATTAGCCCACCTACGGCAATACCGGACGCAAATATGACAATGTCGAACATGTCTTGAATCTCGGCCCTGATACCACCAAATATGGCGTCTAACACCACCAGAACAAGAACCCCTATGTACCGAACCTGGGAAGCAGAAAACGAACTGCGCTGGCCATATTTCATGCCAAAATAGAAGCCGACCACTGCCACCACAATAACCGAGACTGCGAGTACCAAGTTCCTAACGATTGCATTTCTGGATTGTGAGTTCTGGTTTGAGTTCATGCTCTATTCTAACCCCCCATATCTGTAATGTGTCAAAAACGCCACTGGGCAAGTACATAGCTGCCAATACTGATTCTGGTTCGCCAACAATGTCAAAAACAAATGGCGAGCTCAATGTTTTATCCTCAACATGCAGTTTCCCATTTTCGTAATACGCGTACCACTTAGGGCTGAGCCTAACATCATTCACAGACACACCCAGTGCACCTGCACTGTAAGCATTGTTGATCAGTGTTATGGGCCAATCCCAACCCAAAAACGCGCCGTCAGGAACGTTCACCGTAATAGTTATCCCTGAACCGGTTAAAGGTGCATCGCAGGATAAAGATT
>DUSQ01000040.1 GCA_012842545.1 Coprothermobacter sp. | reverse complement strand
CTTCGTCCATGTAGTCCTCTTCAATTATGTCTTCATCTTCTTCCGATGCGGTGAAAAAATTAGTTAACTTTTTCCAGAAACCACCCTCGGCCAACTCAATTCACGCCCCTTCCCAGGCAGCTTTTTGCCACAAGCCTTGACATTATTATACACTTTAATGTTGGCACGATTTACTACACAGGTACTATCCTTTTCACCGTTTAGCAATTAGTATATAATAAATAATGGCAGTGAGCATACGGTTGCGGAAGTGGCGGAACTGGCAGACGCGCTGGACTCAGGATCCAGTGGGTTAATAGCCCTTGGGGGTTCAAATCCCCCCTTCCGCACCAAATCAGCTGTTTAGTTGTCCTTTTGCGGGGTCATGCCACAAGCAGTGTCAATCTCTTTGAAATCCACCCAGAACATGTTACCTTCGTCATCTGCGACGTAAGCCGTACGCAACACGGCGTTTCTTGTAACAATCCTCACTTCTTTCTCTTGGCCATCTTTCTCAATTTTTACACGACTACCCTGCTCCGGAACATTGGCAAAAGCCTCACAGTACCAATGATGCTCGTAGCGCAGGCAACAAAGCAGTCGACCGCAGGTTCCTGTGATCTTGTCGGGGTTAAGCAGAAGTCCCTGCTCTTTTGCCATGTTCACACTTATGGATTCAAAGTCCTTCAGAAATGCGTGGCAACAAAGCATCTGGCCACATACACCGATGCCGCCCACCATCTGTGAACGGTCTCTGACTCCCACCTGCCACAGGCGAAGTCTCTTGTTAAACTGCTTTTGGAAGTTCCTTACCAGATCTCTGAAATCCACTCTTCCTTCGGCAACAAAGTACGCTTGCAAAGTTTGGCGATCCACTGTTTCTTCTGCTGCGAAAATGGCAATGTTCAAACTGTTCTTACCTTCGCGCCTCAAAAATTCCAAACTTTCCTTAACATCCGACTCTAGCGCTGCTAAGTCCACACCATTTAAAGAACCGCCGTAACCCCACAACGTATCACACTCGTAGCGCCAAGGACCAACTACCACAGCTGGTACTTCGCCGTACTCCTTAACCACTTTTATTTCAAGCCCTTTTTCCAAGGGCACGTCAGTTTCAATGAATCCTGGTTTTTGACTAAACATGGTTCTTACCAAGTATTTCATGTCACTTTCACTCCAGTCATTAGTATCCTGTCAAATATCATCTCCGTGTTCACATTGAACGTCATAGCAGACTCCAACTCCAACATTTCTCTGAGAAGGTCCGTGGGAGCTTTACGCTCAATGAGAAGGAAATAAAAAGCAGCCAATTTGTAACTGTCCATTTCCTTAGAGAAAAGCAAATCCCCGTTCAGAACCTGTGATGCCCAGTCATAGTTTCTCCTTAACTGCTCAAGCACATTTTTACTTCCCGAGCTCATCAAGTATTCCCATGCGCTTTTTGTTTGCAGCTCCGTTCTAGGCTTGGCTGGTAATGGAACATTGACCACACGCGATCTTACCGTGGACAAAAGGTTACTCCATCTCTGGCAAAACATGAAAATCCGTGCATAGCGAGGAGGTTCTTCCAAAGTTTTCAAAAAAGCGTTCTGAGCCTCGGGCGTTAAATTATCAGCACCCAGTACTAACACGTACTTAACCCCTGAACCAGGAACAAAAGCCAAGAACTCCTCAATTGTTCTAACAGCGTCAATGCCAAGCGTTTCACCTTGCACTTCCAGCAGGTCTTGTGGTGACACGCGTCCTATTTTCTCCCGAATGGCCTCATAGGCTTCTTGCCAATCAGGGCCCACCAGAGCTACTGGAGCAGACATTCTGGTAACAAGCGAATACACCAGAGATGAGGGCAAATCGCTCATACTTTGATTATTTGGTCTAAGGGTAGTATCATTACCACGGCGCCACCAGTGTGCACCTTCATGGGAATGGGTATGCTCATACCGATGAATCCTGAAGGAGCCTCAGCTAAGATGGTTTCTTCTCTCTCACTGCAGGATTCTTTTATGATGCCTAACAATGTATCCACGGCGTCATCTTCCACAGCGCTTAGTAGGACGACCTTTCTTCCTCCCAAGAAACCACCTTCACCAGCTATACGTGTATGGTATATGCCCTTTTCAGTTAATCTTTCAGCTAGCACACGGTAATCCTCTTCCTGCAATATGGTTATGAACAGTTTCACAGCAGCTTCACCTCCTCTAAAATGTGCTTCACAATGATTTCTGGTGGAAGGGTGGCATCCACATAAACATATCCTCTTGCTCGGGCGATTTCTTCATATCCCTCCCGTACCCTCTGTAAAAATTCTAACCCCTGCCCTTCCAGAGCATCTTTTTCCTTATTTCTTAGCCGAGCCAAAGCCAAGCCTGGCTCAATGTCCAAATAGAAGATCTTGTCCGGCCAAAGACCTTTAATAGCCTGCTCGTTCATGCGTGTTATTAGATCTTTGTCCAATCCCATGCCATAGCCCTGATAAGCTAAAGTGGAATCAGCATATCGCTCACAAACCACCCACTTGCCCTGAGCCAACGCTGGTTTAATCATCTTCTCCACATGCTCCGCCCTATCAACGGTAAACAAAGCTGCCACAACAAACGGGTTATCCACATTCTCCATGATAAGTTTGCGGTACAAACCGTCCCTGACGTGGCCCGGTTCGAAGGTATGAAACACCGGTCGCTTCTTTCCTATCTCGGCGGCTAACAAGCTGGCTACCGTACTTTTTCCGCACCCATCAATGCCTTCTACGACTATGAACATGTCACTCTTCAGCTCCCGGAAATATGACAACTACCCTGCGGTGGGGCTCCTCACCCACGCTGAAACTGAGCAATCCGTACTTCGCAATGAGTTCATGCTGCAAACGCCTTATGCGCTGTGGAGCAGGTCTGAGCTCTCGCCTCTTTTGATCTTCCACGGTGTGCATGGCAGCTTCCTCAGCTTCCCTGAGAGCTTCAGCTATTTCTGCATCCATCTGCTCCGGTGTTAGTGAAAATAGAGTTGTGAGAAAGTCCTCCATCTGACTCATGGTGTTGCTTTTTATGGTTTTTATGGGAACACTCTTTGCCTTGGCTTCCCTGAGACGCTGATAACCTTTGTTCATGTGTGATCTTAGCGTGAGCACCATGTCCGCATCATCCACATCGTCCACGATAACTGCTGGTACCCCCAAGTTCACAATGGCTTTTTCCAACTTGCTCCGAGAAAGCCCTAGCGGCAGAATGCGGATTTCTCCTCCGCGTTCACCACGTTTTCTGGTCGCGCCAGGCTCTTCACCAGCCACCTCTACCATGGGTGGTAATGTTTGTTCATAACTGCTTTCCACAGTGCCATCGTCCTTTACCCGTAGCACTAGCGGGTTGGGCGGAATGCCTCTGAGCAGACCATCAACAGCGTGCGATACATCCTCGTGTATGGCATAAACACCCCGAGCTCTTATCTCAATGAGAATATCAAACGTAGGGCTGGCTTTCCTCTCCAATATGGTTTTCTGGGTTCCACGCCTGTGTGCTTCCTCGTCGGACAGTGTCACCACCTGTACCCCACCAACCAAGTCTGACAAAGTGGGGTTTACCAAAATGTTTTCCAAGGTGTTACCGTGTGCCGTTGCTATGAGCTGCACCCCACGTTCTGCAATGGTACGTGCAGCATCAACTTCCTCTTTTCGGCCTATTTCGTCCACAATGATCACTTCTGGCATGTGGTTCTCCACAGCCTCTATCATCACATCGTGCTGCAGCTCCGGAACTGGCACCTGCATACGCCTAGCCAAGCCAATAGCCGGATGTGGAACATCTCCGTCGCCAGCGATTTCGTTGGATGTATCTACTACGATGACGCGCTTTTGGTAGTCCACAGAAAGAAGCCTGGCAACCTCGCGCAGCAAGGTGGTTTTACCCACGCCGGGCTTACCCATGAGAAGAACGCTTTTTTCCTGAGTAAAATAGGGAATTAATGGATCCACCACGCCGTAAATGGCTCTGCCAACGCGTATGGACAAGCCGATTATGCGGCCCTGTCTGTTCCTAATACAGGAAATCCTGTGCAGTGTACCCTCTAAGCCAGCTCTGTTGTCCTTGCCAAAAGTACCGATGTGCTGAACCACGTACTGAATATCATCTTCACTTACCAAATCCGATTCCCACACTTCTTGGCTGCTGCTGAACCTGATAACCACTGGACGCTTTAGGTCCAGCACAATGTCCACCAAATCGCTAAGCATGGGGTTCACTCTGAGTTTTTCTGCTATCCAAGGAGGAAGTATGCCCAGTACTTCATCCAAATTGTCAGTGATAACTCTCTTAGTCATTTTCCTCCCCCACTTTGTGCTTGGTCATAAACGCTGCCCTGAGGGTGGCTCTGTCTGCGTAGTTGAGCTCTCCACCCACGGGTAAGCCCGTTCCCAACCTGTAAATGGGAACGTTGGGCAGTGTGGCCTTTAACTGCTTAGTCAAATAATCAGCAGTTATGTCACCTTCCATGGTGAAGGAAGTAGCGATGATTACCTGTGTTATGTTCTCATTTACAATGCGATCAAACAAATCTGATATAAAAAGCTGATCAGGTGTTATGCCCTTCCGCGGAGAAATCAGGCCGTGTAGCACGTGGTAATACCCGTGGTAAATACCTGCCTGTTCGATGTTCTCCACATCTTGTGGTGTCTCCACAACCACAATCATGTTATCCCTTCTGTTATCCTGGCAAATGTCGCAAAGATCACTTCCCACAGCGAGGTTGTGACACCTCTTGCACAAAGTAATTTGACGCCTGAAATTCTCCAGCGTGTGCAGGAAACGTTCAGCCTCGTCATCTTCCAGTGTGAGCCAGTAGTAAGCCATTTTTTCAGCGGTTCTAGGCCCAACGCCGGGCAACCGCCTAAACTGCTTACTCAGTTCCTCTAAATTCAATTACTTTTTACCTCCTCGATTTGTGCCTCAGGGAATACCTTTTTAAAAACCTCCAAAACGCTTTCGTCTTTCTCTTCCTCTTCCAGTTCAAGATCCACTTTGAAGCTTCCGTACTCGTGCAGCACCTTTTGTACCTGAGGCAATTCCATAAACCTCCTGTAAATGTGCAAAAGCCCAGGGAACGAGAGTACAAGCCTGTCACCCTCGACCCTGGCTTTGCCCTCCTTTAGTACCACATACAAAGGGAAATATTCGG
>DUSQ01000001.1 GCA_012842545.1 Coprothermobacter sp. | reverse complement strand
TATGTCCGGTAAACATTTCCTCCACGTGAGCGTTAACTGCACCTGTGCTGTTCCATTGCCTGACAAACTGTTTTTGAGATTGCTTTGCAATTAGAAGTGTGATCACCAGCGACACAGGTATGACAGCTAAGGATATCCAAGAGAGCAACGTACTAATCTTGAACATCATTATGAGCACTCCTATGACGGTAGCAGTTGAACTCAGCATCTGGGTTATCGTTTGCTGAAGTGTGTGAGCAATGTTGTCCACGTCGTTAGTAACTCTGCTCAAAATATCTCCATGAGGATGATTATCGTAGTACTTAAGTGGAAGTCTCTGTAATTTTTGGTCAACATCGCGCCTCAGCCGATAAACCGTACGCTGGGATACACCAGCCATGATGTACTGCTGCAGCCATTGGAAGAATGCCGCCAAAAGGTAAATGGCAGCCAAAGTTAGCAAAATCTTACCAATGGCTGTGAAATCCACACCTGCACCGGGTACCAAATCCATTTTGGATATCATTTCGGCGAATTGATCCTGACCACGAGCCTTAAGCATGGCCACCACTTGCTCTTTGGTTACATTTGGAGGAAGCTGCTTGCTTATGATTCCTTTGAAAAGCTCGTTTGTGGCATTACCAAGTATTCTGGGAGCATACACGCTGAAAACCACGCTAGTTATGGTCAGGATAATTACAAAAATCAGACCAAGCATTTCTGGCTTAAAGTAACCCAGCAAGCGCTTAATTGTGCCTGAAAAGTCCTTAGGTTTATCTCCAGGCATTACACCGCGCCGGCCACCTGGACCCATGCCACCTGGTCTTTGTCCAGTTGTAGGACGCTTTTCGTCGCTCATGCTATTTCCTCCTTTGAAAGCTGTGAGTAAACAATCTCCTCATACACCCTACAAGTCTTTAACAGCTCATCATGAGTTCCAATACCAGCAATGGTGCCGTCATCGTTTAGGACAACAATCTTGTCAGCATCCATGATGCTGCTAACCCTTTGGGCAACAATGATGACTGTGGCATCTTTGAGCTCTTCTCGAAGAGATGACCGCACCAGTGACTCGGTTTTAAAGTCCAGAGCCGAGAAGCAATCGTCGAACACATAAACCTCAGCCTTCTTGACCAGGGCTCTGGCAATGGAGAGCCTTTGACGCTGACCACCAGAAACGTTGGCTCCAGCTTGGTCGATAAAAGCCTGAAGCTGCCCAGGCATGTTCACGACAAATTCTTTGGCTTGCGCTATTTCCAAAGCATGCCAAAGCTCCTCAATGGTTGCATCATCATTGCCCCACCTGAGGTTCTCTTCCACAGTGCCCCTAAACAAGAACGCCTTTTGTGGAACTAAGGATATTTTTGCCCGCAGTTCTTCCACAGGCATCTCGCGTATGTCAATCCCATCCAACAAGATCTGGCCATCAGTAACATCATAGAAACGCGGGATTAAGTTAACCAGAGTACTTTTTCCGGACCCGGTACTCCCCACAATGGCTGTAAACTGGCCAGGTTCAGCTGTAAAACTTATGTCTCTTAGCACGGGCCTTTCTGCACCTGGGTAACGAAATTCCACGTCGCGGAATTCTAATAGCCCTTTGGGCACTGAGATTCGGGTTATTTTTCCGTCAGGGCTGGATTTAATTGAAGGTTCGGTTTCAAGCACGGATAAGATCCTCTCAGCAGAAGCCTCTGCCCGTGGAACCATGATAAACATCCCCATGGCGATCATCACTGAGATCATGATTTGCATGATGTATGTGAGAAAAGCTGTCAAGTTACCAATAGGCATGGCCCCGCTATCAATTCGTATGCTACCAAACCAAACAATGGCAACCATGGCCAAGTTCATAATGGCCATCAGAGATGGTATACCAAAAGCCATCAAACGGTTTACCTTTAAAGTGGTTTGCATTAGATCCTTGTTAGCTTCATCGAAACGCCTGGCTTCATAATCATCTTTGACAAAGGCCCTTATGACTCGCACGCCCATTAGCTTTTCTCGTAGTACTTGGTTAACACGGTCTATTTTTTGCTGAACTGATCTAAAAAGAGGTGTAGCAATGTTTAGCATTAAGCCTACCACAGCTCCCATGAGCGGAACAATGATAAGTATGGAGTAAGAAAGCACCACGTCTTGACGAAGAGCCATTATTATGCTTCCCACAGCCATGATAGGTGCAGTCACAATCATGGTAAGGCCGATTTGAACCATCATCTGCATTTGGTGTACGTCGTTAGTATTCCGCGTTATGAGCGTGGGTACCCCGAATTTATCTAGTTCAGCTTGTGAAAAACTGAGTACTTTTTCAAAGACAGCATTTCTTAGGTCGCGGCCGAACCCCATAGCAGTTTTTGATGCAAAATAGGTAGAAATAATGGAAGCAATAATGACCAAACAAGTAACTGCCAGCATTAACCCGCCTGTTTTCCAAATGTAATCCACATCACCTTTTACTACGCCGTTGTTGATTATGTCGGCATTCAAGTTTGGTAAATAAAGGTTCATAACCGCTTGAAAAGTAAGTAGCAAGACCACTACCAAAACGAACTTCCAATACGGTTTCAAGTAATTACTGAGCAGTTTTATCATATTCGTTTGCACCTCCTAAATTCTCCATGTGCCGTAGCATATTCTCAGCAATCTTACTGAGTAAATCTACTAAAACCTGCTTTTTTTCCTCATCCAGTCCATCCAAACTTACATCGCAGATTTCAGAGAAAATCTCATCAATACTCTTAGCAGCATTTGACCCTTTTTCGGTCAGCTGGATACGTACAAAGCGTTGATCTTGCGAATCAACCTTCCTTTCAACGAAACCCGCTCTTTCAAGACTCTTTAACATGTTAGCCACAGTGGGAGGAGCTACATGCATGAAATCAGCTAACTCCCGTTGACTTATTCCTGGTTTACGTGCAATGGCCGCTAAAGCCACCGCTTGGCCAGGGTAAAAACCTTTCTGAGCAGTCATTCTAAAAACAAGCTGGCCGTGAACCCTGATTAGTTTGAACAATGCCCTGAAAACCTGCATGGAAGTTTGGTTCGTGCAGAGCACATCATCCAACGGTTGCGATGAAAGATCACTACCTCCAAACACTTTTCAGCCTCCTTTTCAATTAACAGTCGTAATATTAGTTAGCAACCTAATTATTAGGTTGCTAACTCATGCTGAAAAATTATATAATAGCACCGCAGTGAAGTCAACAACGCCACTTAAACAGTTCTTAAAACCACTTGAAATCACTCGTTTCAGTCAAGGTAGGTACTTGCAGGCTATTAGGTGATGATAATATGTTATTGACATGAATCATTCGTTCAAGAGAACACGCAACATTACTGTTTTTGCTGGATTAGCAGCTTATTTTTTCGTCTTCTTCGTTCGGACCTCACTAAATGTGGTTCAGCCTGATTTGCAGTCCACTTTTAGCTTAAGTGCCTCCCAGTTTTCCCTTCTAACTTCTTTGTATTTTTACACATACGCGCTGATGCAGGTTCCTGCTGGCGCGCTTATTGACTACTGGGGACCAAAAAAGTCTATTTCCTTGGCGATGATTTTAGCTTCCTTGGGATCTTGGATCTTTGCTTCTGCACAGAGCTTCACGGTTTTGCTATGGGGAAGGTTTATTTCTGCCCTGGGCGTATCGCCCGTCTACATAGCTGTTTTGAAATTGAACAACTCATGGTTTCTTCCTGCAGAGTTTGTGGCACTTACAGGAATTACTACTTTCATAGGTAATTTGGGAGCGTTAGTTTCTTCGGCTCCTCTGGCACTACTTGTTTCTAAAATCGGCTGGAGGAATTCATTCTATGCTGTGGGCGTAATAACAGCACTCATAGGAGTGGCAGCTTTCCTTCTCGTTAAGGACAGACCTTCTTTGGCAGGTTTCGAGGATCTAAGAGAAGAACCCCAGCTTACATGGAAGGAAACAATGGATGGCTTAAAAACGGTGGTAAGCAGACGCCGAATTTGGTTTCCCACCCTTATTTACTTCTTTTCTTTGGCCCCCATAATGACGTTGCAAGCAGCCTGGGGTGTTCCCTTGGTTCAAAACTTAGCTCATGCGAGCAAGATTGCCGCGAGTTACTCTGTGATGCTCATAGCCGTTGGCTTCATGGTTGCCGCTCTTCTGTCAGGTGTTTTAACTGCAAGAATGGGTGAATTCAAGTTTGCAAAAGTTTTTTTAGGAACAAACATGATACTAATGCTTTTCTTACTTACCGCTAGCCGATGGCCTTTCTGGTGTTATCCAGTATGGTTTTTCTTAACAGGTTTCACCTCTGCTGGTTACATGCCTGTATGGAATTGGGGTAAAGAGATAGCAGGAAGCAAGTTCTCTGGGATTGGTATGGCTTTAGTTAACGGTGGCGGTTTCTTGGGAGCAGCCTTTGGGCAGCTTTTTTACGGCGTTGTCCTTGATTTGCTAACATGGAAAGAACAGCCAGTATTGGCTTTTAATATGAGTAATTTGCTGCTTGCATTCTCTTCGATTTTAGCTTTTGTGTCACTTATCTTGTTTGAAAATGCGCAACGATCAAGAAGGAGGCTATAGAATAAAATTATGTCGGTTCCAAATCATATCGGATTCATAGTAGATGGCAATAGACGCTGGGCAAAAGAAAAGGGCTTGCCCACATTCCACGGTCATGAAGCTGGCTTTAATAAGGTGCTTCTTGTAACTGACTATTTGTTAAATACCGAAGTTAAACAAGTGACTTACTACCTCTTCAGCACGGAAAATTGGAAGAGAACTCAAGAAGAAGTTAGTTACTTGATGAACCTGGGAGTCAGGATGGTGGAGTCCATTCTGGAGCCATGGGCACGGAAGAATATAAGAGTACGCCACATTGGCGAAAAGAATGGGCTTCCTCAAAACGTTCAAAAAGCTTTACAAAGAGTTGAAGAGAGAACAAAGAATAATACTGGACTATTGGTGAACTTAGCCATAAATTACGGAGGTAGATTGGAAATTGTTCATGCAGTAAACTCCATTTTGCAGCAAAATGAAGGTATACGTGAGATCAGCGAAGAGGACATTGATCATTACTTATATAACCCAGAATCAAATCCTGTTGACGTCATAGTACGCACTAGTGGGGAACAAAGAATATCAAATTTCCTCCTTTGGCAATCAGCGTACGCTGAGCTCATCTTTCTAAACAAATACTGGCCAGACATGGAAGAGAGCGATGTGGATTATGTACTTGAAGAATTCCAGAGGAGGCAAAGAAGGTTTGGCACATGATGATCATATCGGTAGCTAACCAAAAAGGTGGAGTGGGAAAAACGACCACTGCATTGAATTTAGCCTTCGTCTACGCTCAAAACAGAAAAGTGCTTTTGGTTGACATGGACGCTCAAGGTAACGCTACTACGGGCTTGGGGGTAACAAAAAACGAGCTAAAGGTTACCACCTACGATGTACTTATTAATGACGCTTCCGCTAGAGAAGCGGCTATCATGGTAAGAAATAACCTTTATTTGATTCCGGCAAACTTAGATTTGGCAGGTGCGGAAGTGGAGTTAGTAAACGTTTTGAGCAGAGAAACCAGACTAAAAATGGCTCTGGAACCTTTAAAAGAAGAGTTCGACATGATAATAATAGATACCCCTCCTTCCTTGGGACTACTAACCGTGAACGCATTAGTTTCATCAGACTGGGTACTCGTGCCCATTCAGTGTGAGTTTTTCGCTTTGGAAGGTGTGGGACAGTTACTAAAGACAGTTAATCTTGTAAAAAAGTACTTAAATACAAACTTGGACGTTTTAGGATTCTTGCTAACCATGTATGACAGAAGAACCAGACTCAGCCAGGAAGTGGAAGCAGAACTCAGAGCATATTTTAGGGAAAAAGTCTTCAAGACAGTTATACCCAGAAGCACTCGAGTAGCCGAAGCTCCAAGCTACGGCCAAAGCATTATGGAGTACGATAAGCGCTCCCCGGCAGCTAAAGCATATAATGACTTAGTGGAGGAGATAGAGGGGCGTGTCCAAAAACAAACTCGGTAAGGGGTTAAATGCACTTCTCGGAGACAACTTACTAGGTGAAGAAATCCTCCAGCTGGATCCTGGCTTGATAACAACTTCACCATTCCAACCTCGCTCCGTGCTTGACGATGAGGATATTGACGATCTGGCAGAGTCTCTAAAGAAAACTGGCGTGCTACAGCCCATATTGGTGAGAGGTTCTGGAGACAAGTATGAACTTATAGCCGGCGAAAGGCGCTGGAGAGCAGCCATAAAGGCTGGCTTAGAAAAGGTGCCAGTGATCGTAAAAAACGTCAGTGACGAGCAAGCCATGGTTATGGCTTTGGTTGAAAACCTTCAAAGAAAAGATCTCAACCCAGTTGAGGTAGCACGGGCTTGCAAGCAAATAATCGAGAGTACTGGTATGACTCAAGAAGAACTAGCGGAAGTTCTTGGTATGAGCAGGTCAAATTTCGCAAACCTGCTAAGACTCTTAGATCTGCCACAAGAAGTTCAAACCCTACTACAAAAAGGCGACATCACAGTGGGACATGCAAAAGTCTTACTTAGCTTGAAAAGTGAAGAGCAAATTGTTAAGTTAGCAAAAGTGGTAGCTCAAAAGAAATTGTCTGTGAGAGAATTGGAGCAGCTTTGCAGAGCCTCCCAGAGAGATGGTGTTAGTAGTACTACTAAGAAGGACACAGACCCAAATGTAAAAAAGCTTAAACAAGCTTTTGCCCAGATAAAGACCATACCGGTGAGAGTGTCCAAGAGCAAGAATGGCTATTCTGTAACTATTAGCTTTTCCAACCCGGAAAAAGCTGCACAGCTAGCTGAGCTTATAAAACAATGGGAAACGATACAGTAGTACTAGTTGATATTGGTAACACAAGAACAAAACTTGCCTTTAGCGATGGTAAAAGGCTATCAAACATATTGGAATTCCCCACAGGACAGTTTGACTCTGACTTAATTAGTCAACCCATGGACGCATGGGTGCTTAGTTCTGTGGTGCCCGCTGTGGGAGCAAGGTGGACAGAATTACTTTCAAGAAAAGCTCCGGGACTAACCTTAAAGGAAGCTGATAATTTCGACATAACCTTTGACGTAAGCAGGAAAGCAGAAGTTGGTGAGGATCGTTTAGCTGACATTGAAGGTGCTTTTTACTTGGGTCTCAAAACTCCTTTCATTACCATAGACTTCGGCACTGCCAGTGTTATAAACTTAGTTACGCCACACCACGAATTCGTGGGAGGCGTTATTGGGCCAGGCGTCATGTCATCATATGAATGTCTAACTGCTAAAGCGGCCTTGTTGCAAGAAGTACCTTTGGATGTACCAAAGGACCTCATCGGACGCGACACAAAAACAAATTTGGAATCGGGCTTCATTTTTGGTTTTGCCTTTTGGGCGGAAGGTTTCTACAACAGGCTCAAGAATGAGTATCCCGAGTTGAACGCGGTACTCACAGGCGGTGCCGCAAGACTCATAAGCAAGGTCATTGATTTCCCAGTACGGTACGAACCCCATTTAAGCTTGTTTGGACTGCTTCGCATCCTTGAACTAAATAAACACTTGTTATAGAATAAAATTATGGAGGCTTTTGGATTCATATTTGCTCATGATTGGGTCCATTCTTTAGATCCGTTAACCTTGGTTAGACCCGCTGCTTCATTACCCGTACTTGGCAAATACAGAGCCATTGACTTTTCTCTGTCCAGCTTTGTGCGAGCAGGTATTGTCCGTATTGGCGTAAGTCTGGATACAGAAGCAGTATCTTTGTTAGATCATTTACGCATTGCTTCGCAATGGGACTTAGATAAAAAGGAAGGCGGTCTTTTCATCTTGCCTGGTAAATATTTGGGAACGCTGGATGCTCTGTTCAAGAACACTACTTTTCTAAGAAGAGCTAATGAAGAATTAGCCATAATTGCATGGGGAGACTGTGTTTACAATATTGACTTCCATGAGCTAATAAAATATCACATCGACAAGGCAGCCGACATAACATTCATTGGAGACCCTGAAGAACCATACATATTCGTCATAAACAAGTTCCTTCTACTGGAAATACTCTTCGCTTACAAAGACCTCCGAGATTTCTGGCGTGACGCTGTAGCCAGCATAAGAAATGACTTACGAATTGAGCAGTTTACAACTACTATTCCCATGTACAAATTATCTGATGGTTTGGAAACCTTCTACAGACTTCACATGGACGCACTGGATCTTGATGTTTACAGAGCTTTAACTCAGAACATGATTTTGACTAAACTCCGCGATTTTCCACCAGCTAAGTTTTCCACCACGTGCCGCATCACTGACAGTATTGTTTCCGATGGTTGCATTATTGGAGGTCATGTAATACATAGCGTGGTTGGCAGAAACTCGGTAATACGTGCTGGTGCTTATGTGGAGAATTCCATACTCATGCAAGACGTTGTGGTAGAAGAAGGCGCACGTTTGGTCAATGTAATTGCTGACCGGTACACCGTATTCAGGGCTAACCGAGAAGTTATAAGCAGTGAGTTGACAGTGATACCCAGGGAGCATGTCATATGAAAGTATTGGCGCTCATACTTGCGGGAGGCACAGGCACAAGGTTAGGTGTGCTTACTGAAACCTTGGCAAAACCATCGGTTTATTTTGGAGGTAAGTACAGAATCATCGATTTCGCACTGTCAAACTGTGCCCATTCACAGCTGGAAGGTATTGCCATTCTTCCACAGTACAGACCTGTGGAACTTATTAGCCACGTAGCCATGGGAAGACCATGGGATTTTGTCAGACGAACCTCATATTTTGCAGTTCTTCCTCCCCATAAAGAGTGGTATCAAGGCACAGCGGACGCTGTTTTTCAAAATATTGAATACATTGACTACCTCAAACCAGACACCGTGCTCATATTGTCAGCAGATCATGTGTACTTGATGGACTACCGACCTCTACTCAAGTACATGGATCTGAAGAATGCTCGCGCAGTTTTGGCAGCAACCACCGTTTCCTGGGAAGAGGCTTGTAGATACGGCACTGTGATTACTGATGAGCACGAGCGCGTTCTGGAATTCCAAGAAAAACCCGCCGAGCCAAAATCCAACTTGGTTAACATGGGTATATACGCCTTTCATTGGTCCTACCTAAGGGAATTGCTCCTTGAAGATAGTGTCAAAGAAGAGTCGACCCACGATTTCGGCGGTGACATATGGCCACGCATTGTAGCATCAGGAGAGCCTGCCTACGCCTATAGGTTCGATGGCTACTGGTTGGACGTTGGAACCATAAAGTCTTTCTGGGAAGGACACATGGATTTGGTAGCTCCCTTCCCCAGGCTTAATTTATATGATCCTCGCTGGAAGATTTACACAAATCCCGCTGACCTTCCTTCTCCCATTTTCCTTGGCTCTGGAAGTGCCAGAAGTACGTTAGTAAGTGAAGGTAGTGTTGTAAAAGGCAACATCTTACGTTCCGTTATTGGGCTACAAACCTTCATCGATGACGATGCAGAAGTCGTAGAAAGCGTCATCGGCCCAAGAAGCTACGTTGGTAAAGGTGCCAAGCTGTACCGAGTGATCACTGGAGAATCAGTGTGCATCGAAGACGGTGTTGTTATTGGAGAAGGAGAAGAAGTCCCTAATGAGGTAGCTCCTCAAATTTACACAGATGGTATAACAGTTATTGGCAGAAATGCCACCATAATAAAAGGAAGTCACTTAGGGAAACAAGTAGCAGTCCAAGAGGGCGCTGTGGTCAATGGAGTTTATGGCAGCGGAGCATTCATCTACAGGCAGTGAACACAGCATCCCCGATTTGATTAAGTTCTCCTCGGACAATCGCTGGTTCATGGATGGCGATATTTTCTTTGCTTTTACAGGTTCTCACTTTGACGCGCGCACACTCATACCTGAGCTTCAAAACAGAGCAAAACTCATTATCACAGAGAAAGAAGCCTCTGGATCTAATGTTATCCACCGCCCTGACGCACGTCAGCTTTATAAGAAATTCATTAAAGCTGGAGCGAGAGTGTACCCCTTGCACGTTTGGGGCGTCACAGGCACCAAGGGAAAGAGTACGATTGCATGGTGGCTATCCTCTTTGCTTCGAACTGGTTACATGGGAACGTTGGGCATAAGGGCAAAAGATGTTCAATTCGTTTTACCCACCACAACCACGGGTGCTGATGCTTTATTCAACACTTATAGGAAAACGGGTGAAGATCACTGGGTTGTTGAACTCTCTTCCATTGGTTTGTCAGAAGACAGACTTCCTTTACCTTTGGAAGGGTTAATATGGACCACGTTTGAACCAGAACACATGGACTACCATAAGACCACATACGCATACTACTCGGCAAAAAAGAAAGCTTTTTCCTATCTAAAGAAAGGCGCTTTAGCACTACTGGGCCAGAATGTACCAGCGGCTGATGTTGTTCCACGCAATCCATTTCTCAGATACGGCGATACCGGGGATTTTTACATCTTAGACAGAAAAGAGTACGAATGGGAGCAGGACGTAAGGATATACACACCCCAAGGTGTATCCAACGTGCATCTTCCAATGCCCGGAAAAGTTTTTGCTCACGATGCTGTGGGCACTGTAGCAGCAGCTTTTCTGTGGAAGGGTATAAAGCTGGAGGGCGAATTCCCTTCTGTTCCTGTTCGCATGAATCACGTGCTCATGAACGGCATTGAAATGATCATAGATTTTGCACACACTCCAGAAAGCATAGACGCATGCCTGCAAACAGTTGCCCAACGTTGGGGTAATGACTTTGTGGTCATTCACGGAGCCACGGGCTACGAACCAGAAAATAAGAGCTATGAAATTATAAAGGTTATAAAGCAATATGGTGTTTCAGGAGCAGCTTCCATCATAAAGTCACTGGATGAGAAGCAATCCGAAGAAACCTTAAAGAGATACGAAGACGCTGGTTTCTTGACTGGAAGCAGCAGTGAAGTTTTCCAGTTGTGCAGCAAGAAGTTTAAGAAATGGGTCATTGTGGGAATGAGAGATGCCTACGACAGGCTAAAGGAGGCTGGGATTTATGGAACTTGAGAAAGCCATTAGTGCACTTCAGTACGCTTTGGAGATGGAAAAAGAGGGCGTACGTTTTTACGCCGAGAAAGCAGAAGAATCAACCACACCGTCAGTAAAAGACTTGTTCACGGGACTGAAACGCATGGAGGAAAGCCACGTTGAATACCTGTCCAAAGTGCTGGGTCATCTGGAAGATGAAAACATTTTCATTGACGAAATGCCACCTGAAGAAACGCCTTTCAAAAGAGTAAAAGCACAAGAATCAGAGTTCAACTTTGGCGAAATAGCTGCTCTACGCATGGCCATGCTACTGGAACATGACTTTACTCAGTTCTACAAGAAAGCTGCCGAGCACACTGACGATGCCATCGGAAAACAGATTTACTTAAAACTGGCAAAGTGGGAAGAAGAACACGAAGCAACCCTACGAAACGAGCTGGACAATTTAATGAAAGAACACTGGTATGACATGGGGTTTTCTCCCCTGCTATGAAGACGTATCCAGAAAATCACTAAGAATGCGATAGGAAAAGAAATCAACTGCTGCGGTAATGAGGGCAGCTAACAAAAACCAAAGCCTCTGAGAAGTTGAAAGTACCAAGGTAAGGTAAAAGAGTGTTTCTAAAAAAGAAGAAACTGTGAGGTGTGCAGCCACGAAATATGGTTTTCCAAAATCTGCCAAAGCAGCTATGTAAAGTAAGATAAAGACAATTTGTATTACAAAATCAACCCAGTTTCCAGCCAAAAACCACAGCGAGCCCACGCTCACTATTAAACAAACAACAAGTAAGACAGGTAATAAGCTCCAAGACTGACCAGGTAAGCCACAACCAGTTGGACTACCAGTTGTATTACGGTCCACTTTGGCCCTACCTCCTTTCTCAATGCTGCCATAGTAGCTATGCACGGAACATAAAGCACGAAAAACACCATGAAAGCAATACCAGAGGATGAACTAAAAGAAGAAGCTAAAGAAGAAACTAGTGCAGATCCGCTAGCTTTGTAAAGCTGTCCAAGTGATGAAAGTACCGCTTCTTTTGCTGCTAAGCCCATGAGCAAGGCTGACGACATCTGCCAGTTGAATCCCAGAGGTTTGAAAACAGTTCGGCTCAAAAATGTACCCGTGCGAGCAACGTAACTTTGAGAAACATCTGCACCCAAAGGAAAAGTGAGAAGCGCCCAGAAGACAACAGTTGCCAGCAAAACCACTGTGAAAGCCTTGTGAAGAAAATCTTTTGTCCGGAACCAAGCCAGTTTAGTTGTCATTTTCAGAGACGGCATCCTGTATGGCGGCATTTCTAAGGCGAAAAATGTTGGCATGCGTTTGAAAGCCACATTCCTAAAGGCAAACGCCAGTACAAGGCTAAAAACCACGGACAGCGCGTAACAAAACAGTACAGCCACCAATGCCTGGGGTCCAAACAACGCTGAGCCAAGAACCGTAAGCACGGGAAGACGTGCGTTGCAAGGAATCAGTGGAATCACCATGGACGCAATTTTACGTTCCACTGGGTCATCAATGGCACGGGTGGAAAGTATGGCAGGCACATTGCAGCCAAACCCAAGTATGAGGGAAATAAAGGATTTCCCGCTTAATCCAAATCGTGATAAGGGCCTGTCCATGATGAGCGAAGCCCGAGCCATGTAGCCGGAATTTTCCAGTAACCCAACCGTGAAGAACATGACAAACACCAAGGGAACAAAAGAAATGACGTTCCCTACCCCACCAAACAGAGCATTTTGAATAAAGTCCTTCATAAGACCGTTGGGTAGATGGGTGGTCACCACTACCGATATCCAAGAAATAGCCCCAGCTACTAAGTCCGTCAAAGGTTGTCCCACAGCAAAAATGACTTTGAAAAGAAGATAAAGAATAATAACAAAAGTGGGTATGCCAACTACGGGATGAAGTAGAACGTGATCCAACATGTCTGACCATTTCCACTTTTCTGGCAGTTTCTTCATGACACCCATGGCTATCTGATGTGCCTTTCTGTAACGCTCCATGGCAATGTGCTCCTGAGGATGGATCCCGTCCAAATGGCCCATGATCTCGTCCATGTCAGTTTGCTCGCTGGCGATACTACTCAATGCCTGGAAACGCCCTAAATTATCTCTCTTCTGCAATGTGGCTATGAGATTTTCCAAAGAACGATTAAACGGAATTAGCTTTGGTAAACGTGCATTCTTTAAAGCCTCTTTCAACGCATCAATGTTAATACCTTTGAGCGCCGAAATAGGTACAACGGGAACGCCCAACTCCTCGGACAGCTTGTCGGCATCAATAGTAGCTCCTGACTTTTCTAACTCGTCAACAAAGTTCAAAGCGACTACCATGGGCTTTTGCAAGTCCAAAAGTTCCAGGGTGAGCATGAGAGAACGCTCTAAAGACGTAGAATCCACTATGTTTAAAATAACATCATATTCCTGCGATAACAGGAAATTACTGGTGACTTGTTCGTCAGCGTTCTTTCCCAACAAAGAATAACTGCCTGGTAAGTCCACTACCTCCCAAATTTCGCCGTCCACTTTCCACTGAGCCATTTTCACATCCACGGTCACACCCGGCCAGTTTCCCACATGGACGCTCATACCAGTTATCAGATTAAACAAGGTGGACTTACCGCAGTTGGGGTTTCCTACAAGTACTATTCTGTTTATCCACGGATTTGCCTGAGAATTTGTATGCAAAACGTGTTCGCCAGAAGAGTCATGACAAGACATCGACATGGATCCAATGAGCCTCCTTAAGAGAAAGTGCGAGCCTTTGAGTCAGGAACTCCACAATAATGGGACCTCCTAAAGGAGTCCTCTTCACTACTTCGACAGTGATACCCGGTAGAAGCCCAAGTTCGTACATACGCTCCCTAAACCACCTGGGGCCAACTACGGACCTCACTTTTGCTGAAGTTCCCTCAGGTAGGTCACTTAGATGAACATTAAATGTTTGCACAATAAAACTATATCATGTCCCTCTTTAGCCTGTCAATGAGGTAAAATTGTTTTCATGAAGAAAACAAC
This sequence comes from Coprothermobacter sp., assembly GCA_012842545.1. GTDB lineage: Bacteria > Coprothermobacterota > Coprothermobacteria > Coprothermobacterales > Coprothermobacteraceae > Coprothermobacter. The sequence goes on along the minus strand of DUSQ01000001.1, from coordinate 9,526 downwards.
CATCTGCTTAGTCCATGTGACGGGGAATGGGATGTGCAAAAGTGCGTAAAATCACCTCTGTGATGTTAATACTTGTTCTACTATCTCTCGGTACGGTGCAAGGAGAGACCTGGTCCACTGTACTGCTCGTGAGTCCGATTAACACAACACAGCTTTATGTAGTGACCAATGGTTTCACCTCTTACAAAACAGATGGACACAGCGTCACATTTTCCAGCAAATGGAGCGGCGGTTCTCTGGAGACTGGAGCTTTTCAAATTACTGCAAACCCGTGGCTAACTGTAACAAGCTCCGCTCCATTGAGTGTGAAAAACCTTTCACCAAAAGAATTTCTGGTAACTGCGTTAGATCAAGTAGCTGTTGTGCTGCCAAACGTGGATGTGGATGTTCAAACCACAACTGAAATAATCACTCCGACATCTTCTGAAACACCAACTTTGCCAGAAACTCCCACAAACACTGAGACACCCACCGAGGTGGTACCCACACCGCCAGTAGTTACGCCTTCCATTGAGCCTGGTATTGGTCTTTACGATCCTCAAACGCTTCAACTCGCTATTGAATTTCGGCTTGGCAAAATCAACAGACAGGTACCTGCTGCCACGGTGGTTCAAATTGCCACCTCCGTGAGCCGTTGGGCAAACTACTTTAACTTGGACCCCTTCTTGGTTATAGGTCTAATCGAAATGGAAAGCGGCTTTAATCCAAACGCAGTGAGTACGTCCTCCGCCGTGGGATTGATGCAGATTCTGGAATCGAACTTCTACAGCTACGCAGCCACGTTAGGTGTTAAGAGCGATCCGTTCGACGTGGACAGTAATGTGGCTGTGGGATGTAAGATGCTTTCCAACAGCATGGTCACTTGGCAAAGACCTTTCATGGCACTAAGGTCCTACCTGCTAGGTTCCACAGGTCTTATGAACAGCATCCTTGCCGGTAGCGACGCCGCTGACAGTAAAGGTACTCAATCAATGAACTATGCCAATGTGGTGCTCAACATACGCAACTCGATTTACCAGTACTTCAACTTAACGCCTCCAAAAGAACAATACGTAGTGGTTTTGGACCCGGGACATGGTGGATACAACCCGAGTAATGGCATGTACAACATGGGTGCCATAGGACTTAACGGCATATATGAAAGCGAGGTTGTGCTGGACATTTCACAGAAAGTTGCTGATATTCTCCGAAGTAACGGCCTCACCGTTCAAATGACAAGAACCAAGGAGAAAGACAAGTCGAATCCCTACGATTTAGAAGATCGCATAAGGTTGGCTGAAAGCTTTAAGCCAAATATCTTTTTGAGTATTCACGCTAACTCCTTTACTTCGTCCACTGCTAATGGTGTGGAAACCTATTGGCGTACTTGGCAGTCAAAATGGTTTGCTACCACCGTACATAATGCTTACTTAAAACAGGTTCAGCTTAAGGACAGAGGAGTAAAACAGGATACCACTCTGTTTATGCTCAAAGGTGAGACGTATCCGTCAGCCATGATAGAAGTTGGGTTCATCACTAATCCCGTGGACTATGCTCTGCTTTCGACTCCAGAAGGCAGAACAAAGGCCGCTCAAGGAATTGCAAAAGGCATTCTCCAGTTCATGGGCATAGATGTCAAACCGTTAGATCGCTAAAAGGATTCCAATAACCCTTTACCAGTACAAAAACCTCCTTATCAGCACTGATGTGCTGAACGGGTTCCGCTACAATGTTAGAAATTGGTGGAACGGCGTAGTTCGACCAAAACACGCTTTCGAGCTCCCACTTGAAACCTCTTTCGCTTAGTACGGTGCCCGCAGTTGGGATTACCGAGATTGTAGCGCCCTGAGGTATATGAAGGGTAAAATCCCTGCCAAACAAGATTGTTTCTTTGAAACCATAAGCTACGGCAGGTTTGTTTAATCCGTATGCCATTTTTAGCAAAGCCAAGTTTCCCAGCAAATGATCGATCTCTTCACCCCAAACACCCACGATAACCACGGGTGCACTTTGGCTTAATTGCAAAGCTCTTTCACCATCAGTAAAATCCTTATCCGGATAACTAATAAGGATGGGTAGCCTCAGATCGAGAACTTCACCAATGAAGGAGCCCATGGAGTCTAAATCACCTACAACCATGTTAGGGCGTATGTTGGCTCTTAGTAAGTGCCGGGTGCCACCGTCGACACCCAGCACCTGATTGAAATTGAAGTTCTCACGCAGAAACTCGAACAGCCCCGATTCCACGTGACCGTTAAGGCTAATCAGGGTTGACATTCGCAGCCTTCTCCAGGGGTGGCCAAATAATCAGAATAACTACCAAAGCCAGTAGTGTTGAAGGAGCAACTACCAAGAAATTAACAATTAAAGAATAAACCCAAGGATTCATTCCTTCCGGAGCATATTGGCTAAAGAACACGTAGCCACTTAAAAAGTGGCTCAGGAATCGTCCTGCTCCCCCTAACAACGCACCAAGCTCCACGGGTGTGGCATAAGTTCTTTTCCACGAACCATAACCAATCGCAAGGAATGCAATCACACTAGAAGCAAGGACTACATAACCACCCACGGGAAAAAACTGTGCCTTGCTCTTTAAATCTTGAAGCTCTTCTTCCAGTTCTGACTTCTCACCAGGACTGGCTACTAAGAGTTGCTGCTCCAATTGCGCTATCTGTGTCTTGACTTCTCCGGTGCTGACCATGGTGTAGTGGAAAATAAGGACGCCCCCGACCAAAACAGCAACAGCCAAGAGAATGCTAACCACACGATTAATGCGCAGGTTTTTAACCAAACCAGCAAGCCCGATCAAACCGAATGCGATGGGATAATCCAGCAAATACTGAAGTGGATGTAGCACGAACATGTCCTGTAAACTGTGAAGAAAGCCGTAAGCCATGCCTACTACAATACCTGGACCAGCTCCCCATCTAAGAGCAAAGATAATAAGTGGAAGCATTTGCAAGGAAATAGAACCTCCTTGAGGCAACTGGCCCACATTAAAGTACCACAGTGCCAATGCTAAACCGACCATGATGCCGGCTTCCGCCAGCATCCGAGTGTTTTTAAACATTCAAACCAAACCTCCCTCCGCCGGTATTACCCGGATCAGGTTCCTAGGGTCGGTAGCTAACAGCCACCCTCTCAGCCCCTCACGCACATAGGGACTCCCCTGGTCCTGTACAACCACTATTGTACTACTTGATCTGAGTTTTAGAAGAAATACAACAGAAGCAGTATTGTACCCAGCACAATTCGATAAATGATAAAGGGTTTGTAACTTTTCTGGCTAACAAATTGCAAAAAAGGTCTTACTACTAAGTAAGCACTTAGGAAGGCAAACAGACAACCCACAAGGAGTATGGCCCATTCCTGCATTGTAAAAGTCAAACCAGATTTCAGTAGTTCATAACCACCAGCAGCAAGCAATGTCGGTGCTCCCAAAATGAAGGAAAACTGAGCTGCAGTTTCTCTTGTGAGTCCAGAAAGCATGCCACCACCTATACTTGCTGCAGACCTACTGAAACCCGGTAAATAGGACAGGAGTTGGAATAGTCCTATCTTCAATGCAGTTAGAGAACCTATGCTCCCTACCTTGCGCACCGTTCCTGAGCTACTTCTTTCAGCGTACCAAAGAAATAAAGCTCCCAAAATAAGCATAATGGACACAGTTAAAACCGAAAAAAGGTAAGTCTGAATGGCATCACCAAGAGTGGCTCCGACGATAATAGCAGGAATTAAAGCAATGATAATGTTCCGGTAATTTATGAGCACATGCTTTCTTTCTTTAGAGGAGAAAATGTTGTATTCATTCCAAAAAAGAATTACCACTGCCAAAATGGCTCCCATTTGCACGATGACATCAAAAGAGGCGTTAAATGGCTCAGAAAAACGAATCCATTGATTAACGATAATTAAGTGCCCCGTTGAAGAAATGGGTAGAAATTCAGTAACACCTTCAACTACACCCAGCACAGCAGCTTTTAAAAGCGACACATAAAACATAAGACAAACACCTCCTACAAAGGCCTTTTTTCTGGAATACCCGCTTTGCGTGGAAAACCTGGCGGTGTGGAAGATTCCTTCCTCAGCACCACAAGAGTCCTAGAACGGTCGCCAAGAAGATAATCGTGGTGTTCCTTGAACGTCAACTTAAGCTTTTCCAAGGCATTTTGTGCAGAACGCATTTCTTCTTCCCAAGAAGGTCCTTTCCAAAACACTGCATGCCCACCCACCTTCAGAGGAGCTACCGCATATTCAGCCAGAATTCTAATCTCAGCCACGGCCCGGCTTATGGCGAAATCAAACTCTTCCCGGTACTTTTTGCCGAAGTCTTCTATGCGCCCATGCACAATCTCTACGTTAGTTAAACTCAGAGAGGCTACCATTTGCGTCAAAAACTTGCAGGATTTCTGTGAGCTGTCCACTAATGTAAAGTGGACGTTCTTAAGGACAATTGCCAATACCATTCCTGGTAAGCCACCACCTGGGCCAATATCCAGGACCTTGCCACTAAGCTGCACACGATTCAACACAGCAAGGCTGTCTTCAACGCCCAAAGTCCATAAATCCTCCGTGCTACGATAACCATGGAGATAATCTGCTAACCAGAGCTGCGAGGCAAAGTATTCGAGCTGTTCCTCCTGACTCATCCACTAAAGCTCCGAAAAGAAACGTTCATGGGATTAAAAAGGCTGAAAAGGGCCTCTTGCAGCTCCGCACTGAAGGAAACCCAGTAATTATTGGGTAGAAGAACTCGGTAAATGGACCCATCTAAATGAACAGTAAACTCCACGGGTGTAGGCCCTTTATGCTGTCTCAGAAGAACCTTCAGTTTCTTAAGTTTGTCTATTGTGATCTGTTCAGACCTGAGAACAATGCGCAAAACACCTTTGCCGTCCAGTTCCCTTAGTCTATCGTCAAGTTCACTAAGCGGTGAAAACGAAATCAATGACTCCGCGATGAGTCTGCTTTTTTCATCTTCAGACTCCACCCTGGCAGTCATCGTGATTATTCCAGGCTTTGAGATAATTGCCTTAAAAGCATCGAATTTTTGAGGCAGAACTGTTACCTCCACTTGCGATGTTAAGTCCTCCAAGGTGAAAGTCATGTACTGATTGTTATTTCTGCTTTTTCTTACTCGGGTACTAGAAACGAAACCACCCACTTGTACCAGGCCCTGTATTTCTTCCAAGGAATCCAACGTTGTCAAGTTCTGACTGGTCAAAATAGCCATATACCGCTCCAAAGGGTGTGTGGTTATGTAAAGCCCCAAGTACTCGCGCTCATCCTCCATGGGATCTAAGTTGATGTCGTCGTTTGAAGTATCCTCAATCTGGAAAAGGGTTTGGGTAGTTATTCCAGTGGAAAGTTGACGCAGTAAACTTTTTCTATCACCCAAACTATCAAAAGCCCCAGCTCTGATAAGGCTTTCCGTAACCTTCTTGTTAACCACGCGGTCGTTCACGCGTAACAGAAAATCTTGAAACGAGGTGAATGGCCCACCACTTTCTCTGGTCTTCAAAATCTCATCGACGGCAGCCAAGCCCACATTCTTAATACCCAGCAAACCAAAACGTATCTCGTTTTCACCCTCCGGAATGAAGTAATGCTCTGACTTGTTCACATCAGGCGGCAGTATTCTTATGCCCAATCTTCGTGCTTCGGAAATGTAAACTTTGAGCTTCTCGGTGTTGTCCACGAAACTAGCCAGTAGTGCTGCAAAATACTCTGTGGGATAGTAAGCCTTCAACCAAGCAGTATAGTAAGTCACATGAGCGTAAGCCGCTGAATGAGATTTATTGAAACCATATTCCGCAAAATGCACTATGGTCTCATAGATTTTCTCAACGGTCTCCTTAGCATAACCGCGTTGCAGACCGCGGCTGACAAAGTCTTCACGAAGTTTCAATATTTCCTCTTCTTTTTTCTTACTTATAGCTCTACGTAAAACGTCAGCTTCACCCAAAGAATAGCCAGCTATGATTGAAGCAATCTGCATGATCTGTTCCTGATACACAATAATGCCGTAAGTTTCCTCTAATACGGGCTTCAAATCATCATGAAAATAGTCAACAGGTTCTCTACCATGCTTCCTGTCCACATAGGATTTGACTCCACCACTGCCCAGCGTACCTGGCCTATAAAGGGCCTCAGCGGCTATGATCTCCTCAAACTTCGTGGGTTTGAGATCCTTCAAAAAAGAACGGAAGCCCGAACTTTCCAGTTGAAACACCCCCACTGTTTCGCCAGCAGAAAGCATTTCATAAACCTTTGGGTCATCTTTGGGAAGACTGCTAAGGTCAATATCTTTGCCATGGCGCTGTTTTATCCATTTCAGCGCGTCACTGATCACAGTCATGTTTCTAAGACCAAGGAAATCCATCTTGAGCAAGCCAAGTTTTTCAACATCATCTTTTGCTAACTGAGTAGTAACGTTAATACCAGCTTCATCTGAAGAAGCTTGCAAAGCCACATACTCGTAAAGAGGTTTATCTGAAATAACTACGCCAGCGGCGTGAGTGGAAGCGTGTCTGGGCAAACCTTCTACCTGCTTCGCTATCTCCAAGACTTTCCCCAGCTCTGGGTACTGGTTTATGAGACTGCGCACGTCCTCCAACTTTTCAGCCTGCGCTAGTTCCATGTTTGGAGGAATGCTTTTGGAAAGCCGGTCTACCAGTGCCAGAGGCACACCAAGTACTCTACCCACATCCCTGATGGCAGCACGAGCAGCCAGCGTACCAAAGGTTGCTATTTGCGCCACGTTTTCTTCTCCGTACTTATTTCGAACATACCGCAGAACTTCGTCACGCCTGCGGGCACAAAAGTCCACATCAATGTCAGGCATGGAAATACGCTCGGGGTTCAAGAATCTTTCAAAAAGCAGACCGTACTTCAAAGGATCCACATCAGTTATGCCTGTTAAGTAAGCTACCAAGGAACCCGCAGCGCTACCTCGCCCTGGCCCCACTGGAATTCCTTGAGATTTCGCCCAGTTTATGTAATCCTGCACAATGAGGAAATAGCCGGCAAATCCCATCTTCTCAATGACTGCAAGTTCGTACTCCATGCGGTCAAGAATTTCTTTAGCCGGATTCTCACCGTACCTTTTGCGCAGCCCGTCCTGAGTGAGTTTTCTCAAATAAGAATTCTCTGTGTAACCTTCAGGTACAGAGAATTTTGGCAAATGTTGCTCTCCAAGTGGCAAAGTGAAGTCCACCATTTCGGCAATGGCCAAAGAGTTAGTCAAAGCTTCAGGTACTTCCGAAAAACGCTCCCACATCTCCTCAGCGGATTTTAAATACATCTGGTCAGTCTCGTATTTGAAACGGTTCGGATCATTTAGGGTGGTACCAGTGGCAATTGCCATGAGTACATCCTGTATGGAGTATTCTTCAGGACGCCCGTAGTGGACGTCATTTGTGGCTAATAATGGGATACCTGTTCGACGAGAGAGCTCAACAATGGCTTTGTTAACTCGCTGCTGTTCTGCCAAATTATGGTCCATTATTTCCAGATAGAAGTTCCCCTTGCCAAAAATGTCTTGATAACGCCCTGCCAGCTCCAATGCTTTCTTTTCATCGCCTTCCAGAAGAGCACGTGGGATTGCACCAGCCAAACAAGCAGATGACGCTACGAGACCTTCATGATACTGCTCCAAAAGCTCCCAATCAAATCTTGGCCTGTAGTAGAAACCTTCCAAGTAGGCTTTTGTAAGCAAGATGTTCAAGTTTCTAAAGCCTGCGGCGTTCTTAACAAGCAGAACGAGGTGAAAAGGTTCTTTATCCTTGTTGCCTTCCTTTTTTCTTCTATCTCTTTGCGCCTGATAACCTTCCACGCCTACTATGGGTTTTATTCCCAATTTCTGGGCTTCACTGACGAACTCCACCAAGCCATAAGTAACTCCGTGGTCAGTTATGGCTATTGCAGGCATCTCAAGCTCTTTTGCCCGCTGGACCAACTTTTTAGGCAAAGTCACACCGTCAAGTAAAGAATAAGCGCTGTGAACATGCAAGTGCACAAACTGATTCGTCATACCAACGTTTATTATAATAGAGCTATGACTGGGAAGCTCAAAATTATCCTCGTAGAAGACGATATTTCTTTTGCTGAGTTGCTTTCTCAGCGTTTAGAAGAGTTTGGCTTTCTAGTTGAACATTATGAAGACGGTGCTTCCTTTCTTGACTTAAAACCAGGGGGGCGTTTGATCTTGCTTGATCTAATGCTTCCAAACTTGGATGGCTTCAGAGTTTTGGAAATTCTAAGGCACCGAAAGGACAAAACACCGGTCATTGTAATCTCTGCACGAAGCAGCGAAGAAGATGTGGTAAAAGCACTAGAACTTGGAGCTGCTGACTACGTTTTTAAGCCCATAAGAATGAAAGAACTAATTGCCAGGATAAACCGCCTTTTAGTGCAGGAAACCAACGATGATGGCACAACTAAACCCATGGTGGAAAACGATTTTCTTGTGACTCCTGAAGGAGAACGTGTTCAGCTCACGGTAACTGAAGCTCGATTAATTCAACTACTGATTGAGAACCCCGGACAAGTTTTTACCCGGGAAGAACTCATAGAAAGCATAAGTGATAAAGCTGAGAACCCCAAAGTCATCGACGTGCACATTCACAACCTTAAGAAAAAAGCACCTTGGTTAAAGGAAAGAATCAGAGCCATAAGAGCCTTAGGATATGTTTACCAGCCGTGATTTAGAAATACTTGAGAACTTGAACATGGCAGCTCTGATCATGGAGGATGAGAACAAGGTTGTCTTGGCAACAAAACAAATGACCGAGCTTCCCTTCTTTTCCTTCATACCTAATGCACCTATTTCTGTCAACGTTAGACGTGCAGACATAAGGGAAGCATTACTAACCCGTGATGCATTCTCCATCATGAGCCCAACTCGAGAGCGCACGTTTCAAGTACATCGTTTTACAGAAGAAAATCTCCTTATCGTAGTACGTGAAGTTACACAGGCGGTTGAACAAACCCAACAAGTAAACATTCTCATTTATCACGTCGTTCACGAGATCAGGAATGCTTTAAACAACCTCTCACTTTCACTGGACTATCTTAGTGACCCATACATGTCCAAAGTTGAAGAAAGCATAAACAGATTGGATAGGCTTTCTCAGCAGCTTACGGATTTTACTAGCTTAAGCGCTTTGGAAGCAGAAGATGTTCGCCTCAGTGACATAGCAGAGTCTATAAAACAGATCTTTGATGTCCCGGTAATAATGACACACGAAGCCATATGGAAAGTAAATAAAAAGCTTCTTCTCATGGCTCTCCGAAATCTAATAGACAATGCACTTACTTATGGCAAAGATCCCATAGTTTTCATCGAAGAACAGCAAATACGCGTAGAGGATCAAGGCCCCGGATTGCCAGCGCAAATAGTTGACAAGCTATTTACCCCTTTCAACACCACAAAGAGCGTAGGATTGGGATTGTTTATCGCCAAAAAAGCATGTGAGTTGAATAATTTAACCATTGATTACAAACCAAACATACCCCACGGCTGCATCTTTACCATTTCTTTACCGAG
>DUSQ01000039.1 GCA_012842545.1 Coprothermobacter sp. | reverse complement strand
TCCATGATATCCTCCAATATTCCTCTTCTCTTGGAAAACGTTGCGTCAGCAAAATTCGTCGGCTCTGATCCTTATTTCCTTCTGGACATAGTACGTCAGGTTTACAATTCGTATCCTGCCGCCATATGTTTAGATACGGCACATTTAGCTGCGGCGGGGTTTGACATCTTGGATATTCTCGAAGACAAAAGATTTGATGACATGGTATGCAGCATCAAGGTTCTCCATTTAAACGATTTAAAGACGCCTGTAGGATCGTCCAGAGATGTGCATGAAAACTTAGGCGAAGGCTCTATTGGATATGGTCCGTTAAAAAAAATGGTTAGAGCCCAAAGGGACGGAACATCCATAATATTGGAAACTCCTCAGGACAAAGTAGATAATAACAGGAAAAATGTTGCAACTTTGAAAAAGATGATGGCTGAGTAAGAAAAGAGGTCCAAGCTTCCTTAAAGCGCTTGGACCTCTGCAATAGTTTTAATCTGTGTGCTTAACCTTCACCTTTTTCAAAAATCACACCATCAGCTTTAGGAGCTTTCGTTCTGCCAATAAACCCCGCAAGCACTACTAGTGCAACAACATACGGGAAAGCCTTGATAAGTATGGGAGATATACCACTCAGTAGAGGTATTTGGTTTTGGAAGTACGTAAGCGTTTCAGCATACCCGAAGAGCATAGCTGCTAAAACAGCGTATAGTGGATTGTAGTTACCAAAAATCATCGCAGCCAAAGCTAAGAAGCCACGTCCTGCCGTCATGGCATCAATCCATTGGTGTGGATAAAGTGTGGCAGCAGCAAGCCCTGCAAAGACACCAGACAGTATGACACCGATGTACTTGTATGCGTACACGTTCACACCAAGAGAATCTGCTGCCCAAGGGTTTTGACCGCAGCTACGAAGACGCAAGCCAAAACGGGTACGGTTTAGCAACCAAACGGTAAATATGGCCAGAGGTATGAAAAAGTATGCTATAACGTTAATCCTGAGAAATGTTGGTGGAGTGTATGGGTTTACAGTACTCTGAGTTTCCATACCAAAGATTTGCATGCTAAGAAATCTCGTTAAGCCTGAAGCAAGTATATTTAGCGCAGTGCCGCTAACCACGTGGTCAACTTTAAATGTTATAGTGGCTAATCCGTGAATCAACGATATGAGCACAGCCCCAGCGATAGCAAACAGTAGTCCAGCTATCCAGCTCTTAAACAGTGTCGCTCCCCAGACAAAGAAGAAGGTGCCGGTGAGCATCATGCCTTCCACTGCGATGTTAACCACGCCGCCAGTTTCAGAATAAACCGCACCTAAAGCACCATACGCCATGGGTGCGCTCAACTGTAAGCCCCTTAACAAGAAATACCAAAAGTCAAACATGCTAACCAACCTCTCTTCTTCTTAAAGTGCGCGCGTAACGCCTGAGAATTTGGTCAATCACAACCACAGATAGTATCATGAGCCCTGAAATAATACCAATTAGAGAATTAGGAACCTTTGTGTACATTTGAAGTCCGTATCCAGCACGACTCAAGAATGAGAAAAGCAGTCCTGAAAGGATAACCCCCAAAGGATTATTTCTCGCTAAGAGAGCTACTGCAAGTCCTGTAAAGCCAAGGCCTCTAGTTATATTTGGGGTAAAGAACTTTGAGATGTAGGCCACTTCTTGCAAACCAACTAAACCAGCTATGGCACCAGAAATAAACATCGTTACTAGTAGTGTTTTCTTGACGTCGACTCCGGCATAAACAGAGGCTGATATGTTCTGTCCAACCCACCGAATCCTAAGCCCTAAAGATGTCTTAAAAAGCAAAAACCATAGCAGAACCACAACAATAAGAGCTATTAGCCAGCTTAAATCTACTGCAACGTAGTGAGGAAACTTGAATCCAAAAAGCCCCGTTATGCTATTCACAATGTTGTGTAAAGATGGAAATACAGCGGTAGGTTTCATGTAAGGTGTGCGCAAATTGAAGGATTGTTTTGCGCCCCTGACCCCGTTAAAAGGCCCATCTACTAAGTAGAGAATTACCGCAGAAGCTATTTGGTTCATCATAATGGTGCTTATGACTTCGTGTACGCCCTTATAAACCTTTAACAGAGCAGGAATCAGGATCCATATCATACCCCCAAGCATACCAGCCAGAATAACTACCGGGATGTGGATATATGTGGGAAGGTTCAAATAAGCACCAGCCACGCCAGCGCAGAGAGCACCAAATAAGTACTGACCTTCTACGCCTATATTGAAAACCCCTGCCTGAAAGGCAATGGCGTTTGCTTCGCCAGCAATAATGAGAGGTATGGACTGAGAGACGATATAGGCTATACCAGATTGGCTAAACGAGAACGTAAGAATGGCACTTAGGGCTTTGATAGGACTTTCACCAATGAACTGAACGGTTATCATCATTATGACCATCGCAAATAAAAAGCCCAGGACGGGAGCAAGACTCTCAATTAGCCTGTATTTCCATTCCATGCTCTTAGGTTGGGTTTTAACTTGTTCTTGTGTCATTCTTCTTTCACTCCCAGCATGTACAATCCTATGATTTCGGGTGTCGCTTCTTCCCTGCTGAACTCTTTTATGATTTTTCCCCTATAAAGAACGCCAATTCGATCAGACAAAGCTAAGATCTCTTCAAGGTCAGCAGATATCAGGAGAACTGCTTTCCCTCTGATCTTTTCATCTATGAGTTGTTTATATATAAATTCCGTTGCTCCTACATCCACGCCCCTGGTGGGGTAAGCAGCCAACAAAAGTGTAGGATCAAAGCTTATTTCGCGTCCCACAACAAATTTTTGCTGGTTTCCTCCGCTTAAAGCACTAGCTGGTACTTCCACAGAAGGAGTTCTGACGTCGAAGTTCTTTATTATGGTGGATGCAGTAGATCTCATTGCTTTGTAATCAAGAATACCCCTTTTCTGAAATTCCTGCCGCCAATGCCAGCCGACGATTGCGTTGATGTAAAGCGGCATATCAATGAACAAACCCTGTGCCTGGCGATCTGCTGGAATATGGCCCACGCCCAGTTTTCTGCGTCCTAAAGGTGGAATGCGGTTGACCACCTCATTAGTAATGTGAATTTCACCAGCAGACGGATAAATCTCACCAGAGATTATCTTTAGAAGTTCTTCTTGGCCATTTCCTTCAACGCCAGCTACTCCGTAAATTTCGCCCGCATGAACAGAAAAACTGATGCCATCAAGCTTCTTGACACCATACTCTTCGTAAACAACATCTTTTAGCACCAAGCACTCTTCCCCAACTTCTACGCGCGGGTTTTCCACCTCCAGCACCACTGGTTTACCCACCATCATCTCGGCGATTTTTTCTTTGCTAGCTTCTTCAAGAGGCATCTCACCTACTACTCTTCCCCTTCGAATGACAGTGATCCTGTCAGCTATTTCCAGAACTTCATTTAGTTTATGAGAGATAAAGATTATACCTCGCCCCTGTGCTTTCAGAGCTTTAAGCGTCTTGAATAGCTCCGAGGTTTCCTGCGGAGTTAGAACAGCTGTGGGTTCGTCAAGAACCAAAGTTTCCGCACCTCTGTACAAGAGCTTGAGAATCTCAACACGTTGCTGAAGCCCAACTGGTAAGTCCTCAACATAGGCATCAAGATCCACGGGCATGGCATTTGCATTCATGATATCTTCGATCTTTCTCCTCGCTAAGCTTAAATCAAGGACCACATTTTTAACAGGTTCGCTGCCCAAGATGATGTTCTCAAGGACTGTTAAACCAGGTACTAGCATAAAATGCTGGTGTACCATGCCTATGCCTAAAGCCACTGCCACAGAAGGATTCGTAATTCTTACAGGTTTCCCTCTGACCAAAATCTCACCTTTGTCCGCACGATATTCCCCGTAGAGTATTTTCATAAGCGTGGTCTTGCCAGCTCCGTTTTCGCCAACTAACGCGTGGATTTCTCCTTCGTAGAGCGTTAGATGAATATCATCATTAGCCACAACACCTGGGAAAGATTTTGTAATACCCCTTAGTTCAATCAGAGGAATACGTTCTTTGATTGTGTCAACTCTCCTCATCTCTATCACCCATTTCTAATGTTTTGAGCGGACAACCAAAATGAAGATAAACCAGCTATTAAAGCTTCCACGAAATCCTGCTTAACCATGAATGGATCACGGCGTTGATGGAAAAATAACTGCAGAAACAATTACATCACCTCTGCTTATAACTGACTTGACATTACGCTTTCTTATTATAACATCCAGTAAAAGCAAAAAAGGGCTACCATTTGGGTAGCCCCTGATCACAGTTGTGCAAGTTATTAGATCTTAAGGTAACTGGAACGTTTGTAGCTCTTCGTTGTTGGTTGGAACAACTATTTCGCCGTTTATGATCTTTTGCTTGAGTTCATCTACCTGAGGCATGACATCTTCAATGAGAGACTTGTTATAGTCGTTAACTGCATATCCGACACCATCTACGTCCAATCCAAAATCTCTGTATCCACCTTTCCACTGGCCTTCCATGAAATCTTTCCCTGTAAGATATACAGACGTGTCTACCCTCTTCAACATGGATGTTAAGATGCGATCCCCAATAGCTTGCTGCTCAGGGTCATCGCTGCTCTTATAGACGAGGCCCTGGTCACTATCAACACCAATTGCCCAAACATCTTTGCCATTCTTGTAAGCGTCGTAAACTGCCTGGAACACGCCAGCACCTGATGCACCAGATGCATGGTAAATGATGTCTGCGCCCTGGTTCAGGAACGTCGAAGCTATTTCTGTTCCTCTGGCTGGATCTTTGAAAGCGTCACCAGTGGTGCCGATGTACTGGGAAAGAATGTTTCCAGACTGTCTTAGAGTAGGATTAACGTACATGGCTCCTGCTTTGAATCCAACTTCAAACTGCTCGATAAGAGTGCTCTGCATACCACCAACAAAACCCACTTTGTCTGTATTGGTTTTCAAACCTGCAATGGCTCCAACCAAGAAAGAACCTTCATTCTGCTTGAAGTTTAGGCAAACGATGTTGCTTTGTTCATCAAGACCATCAATGGTGCCGTCGACGATGGCAAACTTAGTTTCCGGGAAATCTTTGGCAACGTTGATCATGGGATCAGTGAACATGAAACCAATACCGAAGATCAAATTATAACCTTCCTCAGCCAAAGTACGAAGAAGCTGTTCTCTGTCTTGACCGCCTTCTTTGGGCTCCAAGTACTTAAGTTCTACTTCGCTACCATAATTTACCTTGTCAGGGTCGTCCTTGATGTAGCCCTTGAATTCCTCTGCCAAACGAACTAGCCCGTTATAGGCAGAATCGTTAAAAGAGTGGTCTCCTCGTCCACCGATATCAAACACTAGACCAATCTTGTACTTAGGCTCGGTAGTGCTGGGCTGCGCAGGTTTTGAACAACCGCTCAGCACAAGTGAAACAGCCAATAGAGCGACCAAAATACCAACTGTAAATTTCTTCACCTCTGCTCCTCCCCTTTCTTAATTTTTAGCGGAAGCTGTGCTTCCGCTTCCGTAATATTATACTATGTTTAAGTTAGTGTCAATTAACGCCATAACAAACTTTTAAACACCGTTCCTTCAATGCTGACGTAAAATATGGTCGACTACGCTGCGCATAAAGGAGGTACCAACCATGGATAACATAAAACGACTCGGTGTCCTGACGGGCGGAGGAGATGCGCCTGGCTTAAACCCAGCCATTAGAGGAGTTTTCTATAAGGCACAGGAATTAGGATACGAGGTCATAGGCATCAAGGATGGCTGGAAGGGTCTCTTAGAGAAAGACACTATAGTACTGTCCAAAGAAGACGTAGACGCTGCTCTTACAAAAGGGGGAACCATCCTGGGCTCCAGCCGTACTAATCCATACAAAAGAGAAAATGGAAAAGAAACTGCTTACGAAAATTTTAAGGAGCTTGGTCTTAGTGGGCTCATTGCCATTGGTGGTGAAGACACATTGGGCGTTGCTGGGCAACTTGTTAGGGATTTCCACTTGCCCATAAATGGGGTGCCAAAAACGATCGATTTTGACGTTCCTGAAACTGATTTCACGCTCGGCTTCTTCACGGCTCTCGAAGTAACGACGGACATACTTGAAAGGTTGCAAGATACAGCGAGAAGCCACCACCGCGTCATGGTATTAGAAGTCATGGGGCGTCATGCAGGATGGTTGGGACTTTTCACTGCCGTAGCTGGCGGTGCAGATTATGTCCTCCTTCCTGAAAAGAAAGCCGACATAGAAGAGCTCATTGGAAAAACAAGAAAAGCACTTTCTGAAAAAGGATACGCTGTAGTAGTGGTATCAGAGGGAGCAGTATTGGATGAAAGCATGCTTAAGAATAGGCCTGTTGATGAATTCGGTCATGTTCAGCTTGGTGGCATGGGGGAAGTGGTTGCACAGTTCTTGGAACACAACTTGAACATAGAGGTCAAATGTGTCATTTTAGGCCATGCCCAAAGGGGCGGTAAGCCCTCTGTCATAGATAGAATACTCCCACAGCTACAAGCGGTGAAAGCTGTGGAATGGCTAGATAAAGGCCAGACTGGCGTCTTAGCTGCCTACAGAGAAGGTTCTATCAAACCAGTGGACCTCACCTTGGTTGTGGGCAAAAACAGACCTCTTCCTGAGTCTTTGATTGACGATTTTGGTGTTTTCTTTAGGGGCTAGTTAGGTCATGAAAAGAATTGGCATACTAACTTCTGGTGGCGATTCTCCCGGTATGAATGCAGCCATTTGCGGGGCTGTAGTTGCTGCAGAGCAGAGGAACATCGAAGTCATAGGTGTACGCAATGGCTTTGATGGCCTTTTGGAGGAACAGTTTCTGCCATTGAGTTCCAGTCGGGTAAGAGGAATAAACTCTCTCGGGGGAACAATTCTTGGAACTTCTAGAAGTGATCGCTTTCTACTGCCGGAGTGGAGGAGGAGAGTACCAGATACACTCTCCTCCACTGGCATTGATGGCCTCATAGTAATTGGGGGAAATGGTTCTTTGAGGGGTGCTATGGCTTTAGAAGAGGCCGGCATACCTACTGTGGGAATACCGGGCACCATTGATAACGACTTGGGAGGTACAGACTTTACATTGGGGTTCATTACGGCAGCTGAGACAGCGGTAAAAGCTGTTCGTCGACTGACTGATGTAGCTTTGTCTGAAAGGGGCGTTTTTTTCGTCGAAGTTATGGGTCGAAATTCTGGTTACATAGCCATGTTCGTTGGTCTGGCAACAGGAGCTGATTTTGTTAACATACCTGAAGCTCCAGCAACACCTGAGGACATTTACAGCAAAATACGGCAGTCTGAAGGAAGTGCCATAGTCATATGGGCCGAGGGGTGCGGTGACCCATCTCCACTTGCCGAGTGGTTACGCCAAGAACTGAGTAGAGATATAGAGATTTCTCGAATCGGGCATCTCCAAAGAGGAGGCACACCAGCCACCTTAGATTCTTTCCTTGGTTTTACTATGGGAGCAGCTGCACTTTACACCATATCGGAAGAACGCCACTCTATAATGATAGGAACACGTAACTTACAGCCTGTGGAAGTACCTTACGAGGTAGCAATCAAGCCAAACCCGCTTCCACCTTACCTTCAGTCCATGCTCCTACCGCTTTTGAACTCACGCTGACGTTTTGCTTCATATAAAGCAATACCAAGGGCAACATGAACGTTAAGGCTTTCAAAGTCAGTTGGTATATTCCCAAGACCATCGCACAATGTTTTCACTGTGCTACGTATACCTTTGTCTTCAGAGCCAATCACTAAAGCAATTCTTCCCGTTAGGTCAAAGTGGTACAGTTTTGTTCCTTCATGGGCTTCCAGCCCTATCACTGAAAAACCGTTTTCTTTAAGTCTTAGAATGGCCTGCTTAATGTTAAGACGCCACACATTTGCTTTTAGAGCCGCTCCTCGTGAAATCTCAACAACCTTGGGTGTTATTGATCCGGTGTTATGCAAGTCAAGGATTATATGCGGGGCCGAAAGCGCTACAGATGCACGAAATATGGCTCCCAGATTCGTACTATCTGTAACACCATCCACAATGACCACTGTATCTCCTATCTCTGGCAACTCTTCCCATCCAAGATAGTTAACCTCTGAAGGAAGAAAGCCTACCCACTCTTTCTCAGGAAAGAATTCTTTGGGAACAGCCACTAAAGGGATTGGTCTGTTACTCTCTAACTTATCTATTAGTTCTCTAACTCTGGATAGTCTATCTGATCTTACCCAGATTTTCTCAACCTTACCAGACTTTAGAGCCTCCTCTAAAGGACTAAAACCGTAGGTGAGTTCTTTCTTTAAACTCATTCTTTACTGCTCCCTTATCCATCGTGTGCCGTCTTTGGTATCTTCAAGAACTATGCCATGTTTCAACAACATATTCCTAATATCGTCAGCCTCTGAAAATTTCTTTTCCCTTCTGAAACTATTCCTTAATTCAACCACGTCTTGAATCAAAGATTCATCTACTGTTCTGTTCCTAGTTAATCTTAGTCCAAAGACAGTTTGTAAGGTGTGAGAGAGGAATTCTTTGACCAACAACGCCTCGCCAACATTTACATCTTCAACTCTTAGCTGTGCTATCAGCTTATGGATCTCAGACAAGGCAGCAGATGAGTTCAAGTCACTCTCAAGAGCATTATTAAAAGCATCTCTTGCACTTGATATGAGGTATATTACTTGGCTTCGTGTTTCCCCACTTTTACTTACCCAGTCAAGGCGCTCAAAATATGATCTAAGGTTACTCACTGTATGTTCTGCTTGGTTGTAGGCTTCTTCGGAAAACGTAACAGGATCTCTGTAATATGTTGAAAGAAGCAAATATCTCACCACATCTGGATCGTATTTTGACATGATTTCGGTGGCACCTATGAAGTTGCCTAAACTCTTGTGCATCTCCTCTTCGCCGATGCGCAGCATGCCAGTATGCATCCACGCTTTTGCAAAGGGTTTTTGACCCATGAGAGCTTCTGACTGAGCTTTCTCATTCTCGTGATGCGGAAATATGAGATCTGAACCCCCGCCGTGAAAGTCCAGCGGGAACCCAGCAAACTTAACAGAAATGACTGTGCATTCTATATGCCACCCTGGCCTTCCATCCCCCCACGGGCTGTGCCACCAAATGGTCTCACCAGGTTTTCTACTCTTCCACAAAGCAAAGTCTCTGGGATCCTTCTTGAATGGCGAAGGTTCTACTCTGGCTTCAAGCAAAGACATATCTTCGACTTTTCTACCTGAAAGTTCACCATAATCTGGGAAGCTAGAAACTGAGAAATAGACACCGTCCGGTGTCACATAAGCATGACCTTTATCTATGAGCTGCTTTACAGCTTCGATTATATCGGGGATTACTTGAGAGACCCTTATATATGCATAGAGTGGTTCCACGTTGAGAAAGTCCATAAGTTTGTAGTAAAGTCTTTCGTATTTTTCAGCCAAGGCAAAAGGATGAACAGAAAGTTTTGCAGATCTCTCAATTATCTTATCATCAACGTCTGTAAAATTCGAAACAAATACTGGCTCGTAACCCTGTGCCGTCACAAAGCGATGGAACAAGTCAAACACCAGAGCTGTTCTCACATGGCCTAGATGAGGTTCGTCATATGGGGTTATACCACAAACATAACCTACTATCTTTTCTCCAGGTTTCTTCCTCAGATCGACGAGTTCTCGGCTATGTGTATCATACAGTTTCATCTTTTCACCTCAACACCATTAACAAAAGCTAGCGAAATCATGCCATCAAGATCTTTTCCAATTATACCCTCGCTTCGGGTAATTGAAAGTTGAACTGGTGCGCTCACAAGTGATGAAAGGTTTGTCGTAATGGGCTCTATCCAGTGTTTTAACTTTGGCTTGTCTGCTAACAACAACACTGTTACTTTTTCTACAAAGATGGCTTTTTTTCTCATTCTTTCCATTACATCAGCTAGAATATTTGTGGAAGGGCAGCCTTTCCACAATTCATTATTGGGATACAGAGTCCCTAAGTCACCCTGCCCTAACATTGACAAAAACGCATCAGCCACAGCATGGATTACTACATCGCCATCAGTCCAAGATTCCAAACCGAATTCCGCGTCTTTTATTTGAACTCCACCGAGAAAGAGAGGCTTGTTTTCGCTAAACTTGTGAAAATCCCACCCAATCCCTTGTATTTGTCTAAACATGTGCTCTTGAAGAAAAATATCCTCGGGAAACGTGACTTTTAAGTTTTTTCTTTCTCCTTCGACAACATGAACCTCCCACCCAAGTTGCTGTGCCACACTTGCTTCATCTACGTCTTCATGTGGGGCTTCCAGTACCGCTTTTAGCGCATCATACCTGAAGCCTTGCGGCGTTTGGACTCTAATAAGACCTCCTCTGGGGACAGGTACAGTACTGTTACCCTCTTTCTTTCTTAGAGCGTCTTCAACATCAATAGCTGGAACTACAACTGGGAAAGTGTCCAGCCACGCAATTACACGTTCGAACAAAACGTTAGTAGCCAGCGGCCGCGCACCGTCGTGGACCAGAACCTTGTCCACTTTTGCAAGCTCATAAAAACCGTTAGCTACAGACTTCTTCCTTGAATCACCTGGGGGTGCAACCTTTATGTCCCTTGAGTTCAAGAGAGGACTATCCGTTACAATAACTATGTCTTGGAATAATCCCTTTAACGTCTCAAGACGAACTAGCCAATAGTCAAGTAAAGACAAACCTTTAAATACTTTCAGCTCCATTTTGCCTTTACCACCGGAAAATCTTTGTCCCTTGCCACCAGCAACCAAAATCAAACCATTCATGTTTTAGTCAGCAACCTTGGTGAAGATGATTTTCCCTGTATCGCTCACGTGTACATTGGTGACCACAACACGGACGGTGTTTCCGATCAAATCTGCTGCGTCCTCAACAACGACCATGGTTCCATCGTCCAGGAATCCTACACCTTGTTGACGGATTTTTCCTTCCTTAACGATTTTTATGGTAAGCTCGTCACCTACGTTGATGTTGGGACGAAGAGCCAGAAACACCTCACTAAAGTTGATCACATCTGCGTTATGCAAGCGTGCAATCTTTGCCAAGTTGGAGTCTAATGTTACAATGGTTGCTTTCTTGTCACGAGCATATTGAATTAGTGCATCATCAACCCCCTTCACTCCTCGGGGTGTGTATTCCAGCAGCGTAAGACGTTTGCTCATTGCTTTTAGCTGCTCTAACACTTTCAATGCTCTCTGGCCCTTATCACGCTTGACGGGATCTGTACTGTCGGCTAGTTGTCTTATTTCATCGACTACAAAAGAAGGCACCACAACCCTACCTTTGAGTAAGTCCAGATTCATGATATCCAAAATGCGCCCATCAACTAATATGGATGTATCCAAAACAAATTCCGGTTGATCAGTGGGTATACCTTCCCTTCGTTCCCTGGCTCGGTAAATGAAAATCGCACCCCATATGGCCATTACGTCTAGAACCACCAGAATAGCGACACCCAGTGCATGTTCGCCAGCATACATGAGAGGTATCAAAATAGGCACTCCTACAATGTTAGCTAGAATGATGCCGATACCTATGTACTGGAATTGCTGAAACGAAAAAGACGCAGCTCGCTGAAAAGCCTGCTCCACCCATTTGTCAAAGGTAGATAGAAATCCATAGCCTACTGCTAGTGCTACTGCGCTCAAAATTCCCAGCACAATGTATTGATTCTCCTCAACGAACCGTAAAGGAATAAAACCAACTAAAACGTAAAGCAGAATGAATACGACAAAAGAATAAAACAAACCTCTAATAAAACGTAAAAAACGCATCAAAATCACCTCACAATAGAATTAGAAAAGTTCTTTAATTAATTCTACAACAGTGGAAGCATTTGTCCTGTTTAACTGAGATCCTCTAAGTAATCGGTCCAGTTGTGTCTCCGGGTGAGGAGATCTTATATCCCCCGTAAGCAAAACTTCACCATATACTAGTTTATTTCCCAAAACTGGCAATTCTTTCAAACTCGAATAAATAGCTGCCACTATGGCAGCATCTACGCCATAATCATTTACAAAGAAATCCGTAGTCAGATCGACATAAATGTCGTATTTGTACAGCGGAGCCCTGAGGTACTTCTGCATAACTGCTGTTAGAAGCAACAATCGATTATTGGGATACCTTGAGCTTAAGCGTTTTGGGATCTGTCCATAGGAATCTGTTACCAACGCATGTACCTGAACAAACTCAAATCTGGTTCCAGTGTTTACAGCGCCGAGAACTAATCCACTTTGATTCTTGCCTAATCCAGTTAACTCTGGTTTGGCGAGGACCAAGCCGGAACTTTTCATCTCGAGCAAGACCTGGTCTGTACTCGGTCCGAATCTGTTCTTAACTAACTTCAACAACCGCTTGTCACTGGTTCTATCCCCTTCTAAGTACAACACAACGTCTACCATGTGCTCTACCGTGCGGGGACCTGCTATGACACCTTCTTTTGTCACGTGTGCCACTATCACAACAATCCCGTTAGATTCCTTTGCCCACTGAACTAAGTGGCCGGCTACTTCTCTTACCATGGTTGGTGATCCTGGCGTGCCTACATCACCAAAACTTATGGTTTGAAGACTGTCCACACAAACCAGCTCGTAATTATCTAAGTCAACATTACCAAGATCTGATTCAGACACAACATTTATGTTGCTCAGACCAATGCGTTTAGCTCGTTCAAGCAATTGCTGCTGAGTTTCCTCTGAACTTACATATAAAGCATTTGCTTCCGCATAGCCAAGGATTTGTAGTGCCAAAGTTGACTTACCTATGCCGGGTTCGCCACCTAAAAGCAGCACTGAACCGCTCTTAAGACCGCCTCCCAAAACGTAATTAAGCTCTGATAAAAAAGTTGGGATCGTTTTTTGCGGCTTCTTAACGTAACTATGGTTTTCTTTTGGTCCTTGATCGACTACGGGCTTCCTAAGAACAAACGTACCAAATTGCCCGCACTGCGGGCACCTTCCTAACTTTACAGAGGAAACATACCCGCAGTTCAGGCATTCGTACTGATTCTTTTCACTCAAACTCTACTAACTTCCTCGTCTGGTACCTGGTTGATTTCAATCTCACCATTAGAAAAGTCTAAGAGCAACGTTCCACTAATATTCTCATGCTTGAGCATGTACTCTGCTAAAGGATCCTTTACAAGTCGTTGGATAGCTCTCCTTAGCGGCCTTGCGCCGAACCGTGGTTCATAACCTTCTTTTATGATCTGATCTAACATTCTGTCGGCGATCTTAACAGCAAGGTTTTGAGAACGAAGCTGTTTGTTCAGATCGTCCATCATGATACCAACAATTTGCCTTAAGTCTTCGTTTGTCAAGTGGTGGAATACTACTATTTCATCAATCCTGTTTAAGAACTCCGGCTTGAAAAACTTCTTTACAGCATCCATAACAAGGTTTTCCATGTTTTCGAATTTAACCTCGTCTTTTAAGAATCCAATGGTTGCTCCTGCACTAATATCCCTGCTACCTAAGTTCGATGTCATTATTATGATAGTATTTCTGAAATCCACTACGCGACCTTGACCGTCCGTTAGTCGGCCATCTTCGAATATTTGAAGCAATATGTCGAAGACATCTGGATGTGCTTTCTCAATCTCATCCAGAAGCACAATGCTGTGCGGTTTCCTTCTAACAGCTTCGGTTAGCTGTCCTCCTTCTTCGTACCCCACATATCCTGGAGGAGCACCAACCAATCGGCTTACATTGAACTTCTCCATGTACTCAGACATGTCAATACGTATGAGAGCATCTTCCTCGCCAAACATGAACTCCGCTAAAGCACGTGCAAGTTCCGTCTTGCCTACCCCAGTAGGTCCAAGGAACAAGAATACGCCTATAGGTCTTCTTTCGTCCTGCAAACCGGTTCTGCTTCTTCTAATGGCTTTAGCTACGGCAGTAACTGCTTCATTCTGACCAACGATCCGTCGGTGCAGATAATCTTCAATCTCTAGGAGTTTCTTCTTATCATCCAAACGCAGTTT